>JALVJU010000605.1 GCA_027034005.1 Marinilabiliaceae bacterium | reverse complement strand
TGGTTCCTGAGTTCCCCTCAAACATTATTCACATAGAGAACCTTCCGACCTCCATTCATAGTAAATTTACAAATGGTATTAAAACCAACAGTCAGATAAGAACTGACCTGACTATACAACTAATAGCAATTCTAAAATATATATACTTAATAGGTGCAATCTTTACGTTTGTGTTATTAATACGAAATATCATTTCTATATTATTGCTTATTCGCAAATCAACAATTATAAAAAAAGATGGATACCAATTAGTTATTTCTGACAAGGATATTCCATCTTTTGCTTTCGCACGTTCTGTTATTATTTCAAAAGGCGATTATGATGCTTATATTTCATCTATCCTGCCTCATGAGAAAGCACATATCAGGTTGAATCATTTTTACGATCTTATGTTTCTTGAGTTGGTAAAAGTTTTTCACTGGTTTAACCCTGCAATATATGGAATAATTCGTAACATAAATGATATACATGAGTTTCAAGCCGATGCTTATACCCTTCATTCAGGTATAGATGCCAGTCAATATCAATTACTACTGATAAAAAAATGTGTTGGATCTAAAAGGTTCGCACTTGCTAATAGTTTTAATCATTGTCAAATTAAAAAGCGTATTACTATGATGAACAAACAAAAAAACAGCAGAGCATGGCGGTGGAAGGTGGCGACCTTTCTTCCCATGTTAGCCTTATTGCTGATGGCTTTCGGCAAAAGAGGAGACAACGTACCCGAAAATCGGATTGTAAAAAAAGAGAAACTGCAAATTAATTCAGTTTCTAAAACCTCTCAGAAACAGCAGGGGTCAACAAACCGGACAATTCAGATCAAAAGTGAAGGCAATTATATAGGAAATAAATTGTGTTCATTAAAAGAAATCGCCACGAAGGGAAAGGATTGGCAAAATGCCAGTAACGACTGGATCCTACTAGAGATTGAGCAATCAATTCCATACACACGCGTGGATGAGGTGTGGCTGACATTAACCAATGCCGGAGTCTATCATGTAACTCAATCGAAAGCAGGATCTGATGAAATTATTTATCCTGCCGGTGATGTCTCCTCATTAGCAAAATTTACGGAGGGTAAGTGGAACGATTGGTTTAGGAATGAATTGAGTCAGCTATTAAATGAAAAATACAATTCTATAGAGTATTCTATTTATTATGGATTTATCATCGATAAGAATGGAAAAGTCAGGGATAGTCGCATTATTCGGCCATCTGAATATGAAGACATTAACACTACATATAAAAAGATACTTGCTAAAATTCCTGACTGGAAACCTGCTTTGAGAAATGGTAAAGCAGTCAGTGTTTTCTATACAGAGATGCGTATTCAGAGACCAAAAAAAATTGAAAAGTGAAATAAATCATTATTTTTTGTCATAAAAAAACAGCCGGTTCTGGTGCGTTGCCACTGCCGGCTGCTTCAATCATTGTCATTGTATTACTACAACAACTCAAATATAAGAAATAAAAAAATTACTAAAAACGTATTCTACATATAATCTATAACCTCATTTTGTGAAAGGATAACTCAACAGGAGTATTAAATGCGGTAAAATTGATAATTAATTATAGTATCTGGTAGTATCCTATAAACTGTGTAAATAGATTAAAGCCTATCCTTTCCCTGAGCACATGTGCTCAGGGAAAGGATAGAAATATTTTTGTAATTTTAATCTATAAACACAAGTAACAATGACAAAAGAAGAACTTTTAAGAAGCGAGTTTTTTAAACAATTTAAAGACTCTACAGAATTTACCGACTTCATGGACGAGCTATACAAACGAGGCGTAGAATCCATGCTGGAAGGAGAATTAGAAGCACAATTAGGATACTCTAAGCATTCACCGAGAGTAGATAAAGAAAATGCCCGCAACGGCTACGGAAGGAAGAAAATAAAGACCGATCATGGCGAACTGGACATACAGGTGCCTCGTGACCGCAAAGCCGAATTTGAGCCCCAAATAGTCCCTAAACGCAGCCGTCTATCCAAGGGTATAGAATCTTTGATAGTGTCGCTTTACGCAAAGGGCATGAGTAACTCTGACATTGAAGACGAACTTCGCGAGCTGTACGGTTTTAACGTCTCTACATCGACCATATCAATCGTAACAAGCAAAATAACCACAGACATATTAGCTTGGCAGAACCGCCCGTTAGACCCCGTATATTTAATCGTGTGGATGGATGCTGGAATTAGGAGAAAAATCCCTGCAGATTTATACAAGTCGGCGGCATAGAAATTAACAAGAAGATGAATTTGTTAACAAAAGAAAAAAGTAGGCAAAAAAGAAAAGGTGTTAATAACCAGAATAACTCTGCGAGTTATTTCCGGTTATATAACACGTATTTACATCATCAAATAAAGAATAAATATTCAATTAAGAATTAGCCAAATGTGGTCCTAAGAATGGGTAGTAGCTTATTCGTTCCCAGAAAAAACATTCTTATACTCTCCTAAAATATCAACATTAATTTCATCTCCATTATAGACAAATAAAGTTAACCCTGCACCATGTCCTTTAGAAAACTTAATAGCATAGATACCCATG
>JALVJU010000604.1 GCA_027034005.1 Marinilabiliaceae bacterium | reverse complement strand
TCTGACTGTTGATAAGAACAGCAAAAACGTTCCTCTCTTTAATCGGTGGTGGTGGTGGCTCGTCTTTCGGAACCATTGGAGGCAGAGTACGGGCAAGACCGGTATCTGAATCCATCGTTGTTGTTACGAGGAAGAAGATCAGCAAAAGGAAAGCAATATCCGCCATGGATCCTGCATTTACTTCCGGTATATCTCTTTTTGCCATAAATCTATTTCTTTATGATCCTTAAAAAAGGATCTTTACGTTAATATACTACTTGAACAAACGTGACAGCTCTGTGTACAATATTACTACTATTGTAACACCAAACAGGATGTACATAGTATAAAGCATTGTACCGGCCATCTTCAACATTGACGGCACATTATCGGGTCCCTGATATCCAACGATATTCAAAGGTGTTCCGTCTGCCAATGCATAAGCAATGAGAACGATCACCCCGATTATAGCCAAAGAGATCAGAGTACGAACTGCACTTTTAGGATTCATTATGATATGAAATATCTCAAATCCTAAAGTTATCACAATTGTTACCCAGAACAGTATGTTTGCCCAGTTCAGAAATGAATCTGTGGCCACAGGATGCGGATATGCGCTATCCGTATTTTCCGGGCCTAAATAGAAATAAGCAGCATACCCCAGAGTAATTATGAAAAGCAGGTATAAAACGTAGTTTGAATATTTTGATATTTTACCCATCGTTAAATCTTATTTGTTCATGTTATATTTTACCAGGATATCCAGTAATGAAATTGAAGCATCTTCCATGTTATTTACAATTGTATCGATCTTAGCAACGATGTAATTGTAGAATACCTGAAGGATGATGGCAACAATCAAACCGGAAACCGTAGTAATAAGGGCAACTTTAATACCCCCTGCAACGGCAG
The DNA here is from genome assembly GCA_027034005.1 of Marinilabiliaceae bacterium. Classification (GTDB taxonomy): domain Bacteria; phylum Bacteroidota; class Bacteroidia; order Bacteroidales; family Marinilabiliaceae; genus JAADEM01. The sequence goes on along the minus strand of JALVJU010000604.1, from coordinate 6,572 downwards.
TAGCTGAAATAGTACCCATAGCCTGAATATTGTCAAAGGCCTCGATCATACCGATAACCGTTCCCATAAATCCTAACATAGGAGCAAGAGCGATAAACAGTGAGATCCAGGTTAAACCTTTTTCAAGGAGTCCCATTTGAACAGAACCATAAGCAATAACTGATTTCTCAACAACATCAACACCTTCGTCGAAGCGGTCAAGTCCCTGATAGAAAATTGAAGCAACAGGGCCTCTTGTGTTACGGCAAACCTCCTTGGCTGCCTCAACACCGCCTTCGTCCAGTGCTTTTTCAATTTTCTGAAGTAGCTTCTTAGTGTTAGTAGAAGCAAGGTTCAGATAAATAATCCTTTCAATGGAGATAGCCAAACCAAAGATAAGCGCTAACAACACGAAGCTCATAAACATGGCTCCACCTTCAATAAACTTAGTTTTGATCTGCTTGTGGATACCAACCGGAGCTTCCTCAGCAGGTGCTGCAGACTGATCTGCTACCTGTGTTTGCTGATCCACTTGTTGTGTTGCCGCCGAATCCTGGCTTTGAGTTTCATCCTGAGCATACATTGTTGCTGCTCCCATACTAAGCATTCCAAAAACTGCTAAAAATGCAAATAGCTTTTTCATAACCTGTTAAAAATTTAGATTTTGTATTCGTTCTTGAATTAATAAATAAAATTAATTTTCTTAAACATAAAGATAAGTAAATATAAATAATTATACTACATATCCGCGTAAAATTTGAGGTTGCAAATTACAAAAAAAATAGGAAATACAAACAATCTATATATTTATTTCTCCTTTTAGAGACATATTTAAGAATTTTTTAACTTCCTCTCTGCTCTCTTTCTCTTCAAGTAAAAACATGAGTTTAGTTATAGCGCTTTCCGTGGTAATGTCGTATCCGCTGAGTACGCCGAGCTCATTCAACCTGGCACCTGTTGCATATCTTTCCATCTCCACACTGCCTGCAAGACACTGTGTTACATTAAGAATAAGCAGCCCTTTGGAAACCGCCTCTCCCACTTCCTCAAGAAACCAGGGTGCCGTTGGAGCATTCCCAGACCCAAATGTTTCCAGAACCACCGCCTTAACATCCGGGGTATTGAGAACTGCATGAACGAAACTTCTTTGAATACCGGGAAAGATCTTGAGTAGCGCAACATTGGTATTCATTTTCCTACTTACATAAAACCGGCCATTATCGATCGAATACCTTATATAAGGGTAATTATATTTAATATGTATACCTGCTTCCGCCAGGGGAGGATAGTTATCAGAACGAAAAGCCCTAAAATTCTCAGCATTATACTTCGTGGTACGGTTTCCCCTGAAAAGCTTGTCCTGAAAATATATACAGGCTTCTGGCACCATAGCCTGCCCGTTTTTTTGGGCAGCAGCTATCTCAAGGGCTGTTATCAGGTTTTCTTTACCATCTGTTCGAATTGTTCCAAGCGGCAATTGACTTCCGGTAAGTATAACAGGTTTGTTAAGATTGTGCATCATGAAGCTCAATGCGCTGGCGGTGTAAGCCATTGTGTCGGTACCGTGCAGTATAACAAATCCGTCGTACAGGTTATAATTTTCTTCAATGAGGGTAACCAACTTTCCCCATACAGCAGGGTCGATATCTGAAGAATCGATAGGAGGGTTAAAAGAATAGCTTTTTATCTGGAAATCGAAGTTCCGTAACTCGGGGACATTCTTAACAATATTATCAAAATCGAACGGGACAAGGGAATTCGTTTCCGGATCATTTACCATTCCGATAGTACCACCGGTATAGATTATTAATATCTTTCTTTCTCCCATAGGTCAGGTTATTGGTTTTAATCCGGAACAAAATTCCGGTTTATATACATTATTCAAAAAACAATCTTTGGGCATTTTCAGTCGTTATCTTATCGGCTTCCTCCTCACTGATACCGTACACCTGCGCCAGATGCGAATTCACATACTTCACGTATGACGGCTCATTCCGTTTCCCGCGAAAAGGCACAGGAGTGAGGTAAGGTGCATCAGTTTCAAGGACGATACGGCTTAACGGGGCTTTTTTTATAAAATCCCTCAACCTGGAATTTTTGAAGGTAAATACTCCGTTCAGCCCCACAAAAAAGTTTTTGTATCCAAGGATATGCTCAAGGTCTTTCTCGGTACCGGTAAAGCTATGAAAAACACCTTTAAGGTTTTCTTCCCAGAGCTTATCTACAACCTTAAAAACCTCCGGAAACGAATCGCGGCTGTGTATCACCACAGGCAATCCTTTTTCCTTTGCCCACTTTATCTGCTCCTCAAAAGCTACAATTTGCTGTTCTGCGTATGTTTTGTCCCAGTACAGATCGATACCTATCTCCCCCACCCCGACAAAGTCCCTTTTATCAAACCACGAACGGATAGTTTCAAGTTCTTTTTCAAAACCCGCATCGACAGAGGTAGGGTGAAGTCCCATCATGGAATAACAAAAGCCCGGGTTATTTTCCTCGACACTTATCATGGCATCAATGCTTGACACATCAATGTTAGGCATCAGCACTTTTTCAATGCCTGCCTCCCCGGCCCTTGCTATAACTTCGTTCCTGTCATCATCAAACTCTTCCAGGTAGATATGTGAGTGGGTATCGATCATTAAAAAACATTTATTCAGCAGACAATATTTTCACATCTGCAAAAGTAAAAAAGATCATGAAAAGAACGAGGCAGCTTGTAGCACCCTGATTTACATTAAAAACAAGCTGCCCCGCCATAAGTACAGTCTGTATTTTACACAACGCCCTGGGCGATCATTGCTTCGGCAACTTTTACAAATCCGCCGATATTAGCACCCTTGATATAATTGACTTTACCGTTAGGTTCAGTACCGAACTTAACACATGTAGCATGGATATTCTTCATGATCTGCTTCAGCCTGTCGTCCACTTCGTTTTCATGCCAGTTCAGGCGCATGCTGTTCTGCGACATCTCAAGCCCTGAAACAGCCACTCCGCCTGCATTCACTGCCTTACCCGGAGCAAACAATATCTTTTCGCTTGCAAGGAACGCTGCCTCTGCGGTACATCCCATGTTCGATGCCTCGGCTATCATCTGACAACCGTTTGCGATAAGTGTTTTTGCATCCTCTTCGTTCAATTCGTTCTGAATGGCACAAGGAATGGCAATATCGACTTTCTGCTCCCATGGCTTCTTGCCTGCATGGAACTCTCCGCCGAACCTTTCTACATAAGGCTCCACAACATCCATATTGGTCGCTCTCAGCTCAAGCATGTAATCGATCTTCTCTCCCGAGATACCTTCAGGATCATGCACGTATCCGTCGGGGCCGGAAAGAGTGACGACCTTAGCGCCCAGATCAACAGCTTTCTTAACTGCACCCCAGGCCACATTTCCAAAGCCTGAGACTGCAATGGTTTTTCCTTCCAGGGTATCGCCCTGAGTGGCAAGCATCTCCCTGACAAAGTAGATAGCTCCATATCCTGTTGCTTCAGGACGGATCAAGCTGCCGCCATACTCAAGCCCTTTCCCGGTAAGGACACCAGTAAACTCGTTCTTAAGTTTTTTGTACTGACCGAACAGGTAACCTATCTCACGTCCACCAACGCCGATATCTCCCGCAGGAACATCTGTGTTAGGGCCGATATGACGGAAAAGTTCGCTCATAAAGGCCTGGCAAAAACGCATTATCTCGGTATCCGATTTTCCCTTGGGATTGAAATCAGAACCACCTTTACCGCCTCCCATAGGCAGTGAAGTAAGGCTGTTCTTGAAAGTTTGCTCGAAACCGAGGAACTTCAACCCGCTGAGCGTCACACTGGGGTGGAAACGCAAGCCGCCTTTGTAAGGCCCGAGTGCCGAATTAAACTCAATGCGATAACCGCGGTTCACCTGCACTTCACCATTATCATCTATCCATGGAACACGGAACATGATAACCCTTTCAGGCTCTGTCATACGTTCCAGTATCTTGGCTTTTTTGTAATGGGGATTTTGTTGATAGAAATCCCAGACAGTTTCCACAACCTCTTCTACAGCTTGCAAAAACTCGTCTTCGCCCGGATTTTTCATCCTGACACTTTCCATGAATTCTTTAATCTTGGCATCCATTGTCTTAATATTAAATATAGGAATAGAATATAATTTTTAACTGCCCAAAAATAGAGATTTTTATATTAGTCGTAACAATTCGTAAGAATATTAAGCAAGATAATAAAATTTGCGTAATTATTGAGAATCTGAATATTACAAACACCCAAAAGATGTTATACAACAGGGTATGACTTTAATCAGGCATTCTGCCGGCATCTCACGATCAAATTGTAAGCATATCACACCAAAGCATCGTAAAGTACTTCCACCGGATGCTGTGAATCCCTGTCGGTGCCATGTTTTATGTGATGGCGGCATGATGTCCCGGCAGCGGCAAGGACAGTGCTGTCCTCTGTTTTGCGTACTTCTGGGAAAAGCACAAGCTCGCCTATCTTCATCGAGAGGTCGTAATGTTCCTTTTCGTAACCGAAAGCCCCGGCCATCCCGCAACATCCTGACGGTATCTCTTCCGCAGTATAGTTTTGCGGTATCTCCAGAATACTTTTTGTATATTTTGTTTCCGACAGCGATTTCTGATAACAATGCCCGTGAAACTTCACTTTTTTCTCTTCTGCAGTAAACAATGAGCTGTCGATATTCCCTTTCTCATTCTCAAAGAACAGGAACTCCTCTATTGTAAAGGTGTTTTTGGCGATCTTTTCCGCTTCTGCTTTCTGTCCGTGCCCGACCAATTCGGGATACTCATCCCTGAATGTCAGTATGGCTGACGGCTCGATCCCCACTAAAGGAGTATCTTCGGTTATTTTTCCGGCAAGAAGTTTCACATTTTCATCCGCAAGTTTCTTTGCCTTGCCGACTATCCCTTTCGAAAGATATGTACGGCCGCTCTCCTTAAGTTTTGGAATAACTACTTTGTATCCCAGTTTTTCAAGAAGCAAAACGGTTTTCACCCCAATGTGAGACTCGTTGAAATTGGTAAACTCATCGGCAAACAGAAAAACAGTCTTTCCATTCCCCTCCTGTCCTTTATGCCTGCTGTACCATTTGCTCAGGGTAGTTTTGCTCATCAACGGCAATTCCCTTTTTGATGAAAACCCGATTAGCCCTACAATCATCCCACTCAGTAACTTTGATTTGTAAACTGAGTTGACCAGCCCCGGGACCACAGCAGCTATCCGGTTAAGTGAAGGCAAAGCGCCTATCAGCCGTGACCGGAACGGAATACCGTATTTTGAGTGATACAGGTTCATGAACTCGGCCTTCAGCTTGGTCATATCCACACTTGAAGGACATTCGGATTTACATGCCTTACACGACAGACAAAGGTCAAGCACCTCTTTCACCTCATCAAAACCAAGTTTGTCAGCCGGTATGGTTCCGTTGTAAAACTCACGCAACATGTTTGCCCTGGCCCTTGTTGTGTTCCTCTCCCGGCGTGTCCCCATGTAACTCGGGCACATTGTCCCCCCTATCAAATGGCTTTTGCGACAATCGCCCGACCCGTTGCACCTTTCGGCAGCCCTTACCACTCCCAGTGTTTTGCTCCAGTCGAAAAGCGGATTGAGAATAACATCCCCACTGCTTTCTTTGTAACGCAAATGGGTGTTCATCCGCGGCGTGTCGGTTATCTTACCCGGGTTGAATATTCCGTCAGGATCAAAAGTTTTTTTAATCTCTTTGAAAAGGCCGTAGTTATGCTCCCCCACCATCAACGGGATGAACTGCCCCCTGAGGCGGCCGTCGCCATGTTCGCCGCTGAGCGAACCACGGTACTTTTTCACTATCACAGCCGTGTCGTGTGCAATGTCGTGGAACATCTGCACATCTTCCTTCCGCTTCATGTTCAGCACAGGCCGCAGATGTATCTCCCCGCTGCCGATGTGGGCATAGTAAACACACTCTTTGTCGTACTTTTTCAGCATGCTGCTGATCTCTGCCATGTATTCCGGAAGGTCATCGGGATGAACTGCTGTGTCTTCGATGACAGGAACGGGAAGGTCGTCGCCCGGAACGTTGCTCAGGACTCCAAGCCCCGCCTTTCTCAATGCCCACACCTTACTGATATCATTTCCGTACAGAACAGGGAAAGCATATCCGTACCCGGCATCCCTCATCGCCTTCTCCATCTCCACCGCCCTGCCTGCTATCTCCTCCTTCGATTCACCGTAAAATTCGACGAGCAGCAATGCCGCCGGGTCACCCTGTACGAAAAACCGGTTTTTTGCCTGTGTGATGTTCCCTTTGGTAAGGTCCATAATGGTCTTGTCCATCATCTCTATCGCCACAGGATCGAACTTCAGTGCTATGATATTTGCCTTGAACGCATCTTCCAGTTTACTCAGATGAACACAAACCAATCCTTTATGTTCGGGAGGCAGAGACACAAGGTTAAGCTTTATCTCCGTTGTGAACACCAGGGTTCCTTCCGAACCTGCAAGCAGCCGGCACATATTGAACTTACCCTCTCCGCCGAATGGTTCGGAATCCAAGAGCAGGTCAAGTGCGTATCCCGTATTCCTGCGATGGATGTCCTTTC
>JALVJU010000603.1 GCA_027034005.1 Marinilabiliaceae bacterium | reverse complement strand
TTTTCATAAGTGCAATGAGTGGTGATATTACGACTGCCGTTCCCGGCATTATCACAGCCGGCAACTGATAACACAATGACTTTCCGCCACCTGTAGGCATTAACACAAATGTATCATTCCCTTCCAGGACATTCTTAATGATGTCCTCCTGACTTCCTTTAAAAGTATCAAACCCAAAATGCTTTTTCAGATATGCATGAAGGTCAACCTGTTGTTTACTCATGGTTCTATTTCTCAATTCTCTTACTCTGTCTGCCGTTGTCGCTGTACGTTTATTTCTGCCATTTTGTTTCCTGCAGAAATGAGATTCTCCTTGCAGAAGAATAATACGTATTTAAATCTCTTTTAATTTAATAAATAACCTGTGATGATAGGTATATTTCAAACAATATATCTTGTTGAAACTTAAAATCCAACGTTATTTACATTTATGAAATTAAGCAATTTTGTCGTTTAAACAAAAAAAAACTCAAGTATTGTTTATTGATAGTAAAAAATTTAAAAATCATTTTTAAGTTTGTGTCTTGTTGAAACCTCAAACCGCAAGTTATTTATATTTTCTAATCAAATAACTTGCAGATTGAGGGATGAAAGTAAAAACAACGAACATATCGGTTTGTTTAAAATTGTTGTAGTTTTAATATGAAAGAAGAAACTAAAAAAGAGATGTCATTTCTCGACCACCTTGAAGAGTTAAGATGGCATCTGGTGCGTGCGTTTGCTTCAATATTCGTTTTTGCTGTGTTGGCATTTATTTTTAAGGAGTTTGTTTTCGATGAGGTGATACTGGCACCCAGTAAACCCGATTTTTTCACAAACAGGTTTCTTTGTGAACTGGCGGATAAGTTAAGTATGCCTGCTTTGTGCATAAACCAGGTTCCACTGACACTACAAAATATAAATATGTCAGGGCAGTTCACAACCCACATCTGGGTTTCGTTCATAGCCGGATTTGTTGCCGCTTTTCCATACATATTTTGGGAGTTCTGGAGTTTCATCAAACCGGCCCTGTACCCTGAAGAACTAAAATATTCACGCGGAGCCATCTTTTTTTCATCTGCGTTGTTCATGGTAGGAGTTCTGTTCGCATACTATATTATATGTCCGTTGTCAGTACAGTTCCTTGGAAACTATCAGGTAAGTACGCAGGTTGAGAACATCGTGAACCTGGGGTCATACATAAGTACCATCACATCAATCGTGCTGGCTGGAGGGATAATCTTTGAACTGCCTATAGTGATATTTTTCCTTGCAAGGGTGGGGCTCGTCTCTTCCGGATTCCTGAAAACTTACAGACGTCATGCCATCGTTGTTGCCCTGTTGCTTGCTGCTATCATTACTCCTCCCGACATTGTCAGCCAGATACTTGTTTGTCTGCCGCTCATTCTTTTATATGAAGCAGGAATCATCATTGCCAAACAGATAGAAAAGGGAAGAGAGAAAGAATTCTCGGAATAAAAATTTTGCCATGGAAGAAGAAAAGTTAAGATTGTACACAAAAGACCTTGTAAAGAGATACAAGAAACGGACTGTGGTAAAAAAAGTCTCCGTAAGTGTTGAGCAGGGTGAGATAGTAGGCCTGCTTGGGCCCAATGGTGCCGGTAAGACAACAACATTTTACATGACCGTAGGGCTTGTTAAGCCTAACGAAGGACAAATATTCCTGAACGATGAGGAGATAACCGATTATCCGGTTTACCGCAGGGCGCAAAAAGGTGTAGGTTATCTTGCGCAGGAAGCAAGTGTATTCCGTAAACTGAGTGTGGAAGACAACATCAAAGCGGTGCTAGAGATGACGAAATTCTCTAAAGATTATAAGAAAGAAAGGCTTGAAGAACTTATCGAAGAGTTTGGCCTGGGACATATCCGCAAGAGTTACGGGATACAGCTATCGGGAGGAGAGAGGCGCCGTACCGAGATAGCACGTGCCCTTGCCATCAATCCTAAATTCATTCTGCTTGATGAACCGTTTGCCGGAGTGGACCCCATTGCCGTTCGTGACATTCAGGAGATAGTGGCAAAACTGAAGTACAAGAACATCGGCATCCTTATCACAGACCATAACGTTCATGAAACATTAGCAATTACCGACAGGGCCTACCTGTTGTTTGAAGGGAAGATACTTAAGGCGGGATCAGCCGAAGAACTGGCGGAAGATGAGGACGTGAAGCGCCTTTACCTTGGTGACGATTTTGAACTGCGCCGCAGGAACTTTGAAAATTAACATATTTTTAAGAAAAAGTTTGCCGCTTAATAAAAAATCGTACTATCTTTGCACCGCAAAATTTACCTGCGGATGTGGCGTAATTGGTAGCCGCGCTAGACTTAGGATCTAGTGCCGAAAGGCGTGGGGGTTCGAGTCCCTTCATCCGCACAAATACACACAACCGTCTTCACTATCGATGTAAATCGGAAGTAGGACGGTTTTTTAAATTTAAACGGAAACAAAACAGTATCTAATCTGGTTATTATCACATAAGTGTATTTCTCACACAAATTAAAACAAGTCAGATGAACATTTCAAAAGAAAACATCGAAGGATTAAATTCAGTAAT
>JALVJU010000602.1 GCA_027034005.1 Marinilabiliaceae bacterium | reverse complement strand
GGATGCCAATATGGTGAAAATCTATTGTTGTAAATATAATCAAAAGGTTTTGTGTTGTTTGTCGGGTTGATAGATAATGAAATTTGTATTTTCATTAAACTTGGTTCAACAATCTTTTGTTTAACAACTGTAAAAGTAAACCCTGCAGTAGCGCCAATAGCTATGCCGGAGCCCAAGTCACTCAATGCTTTTTTCGAGAAAGGTTTGTTGTGATATATAATGGTGGATTCTCCATAGTTATATAATCCATTTGACACCCCTCCTTCAATAATATTCTCAGTAGCTTCAGTCCAAAATTTTCCCTTTATTTTTGTTGACTGTATCAATTTGTTAGATACCTTATCACTTACCCATTTCCCTCCAAATCCGGCAACTGTTCCGATAGCGGTTTTTATTCCTATTTTTTTCCATTGTTCATTACTGATGCTTTTAAAACTATATCCATTCTCTTTTGTTAGGAAGTTTGTTTTTAAAAGGCTATTCCCAAAAGTTGTTACTGCCATACCGGCAGGAGTAGCAAGGCCAAAGCTTTGACCTGCAATCCAGGCACCGGCACCTCCTGAAACAAAATAACTTAACCCTTCCCAAAAATTATCAACTTCATCAGCATTAAATATCAAATTAACTATTCCGCCAACAATAAATTCAATCGCATCATCAAAAAGGAACCATTCACCATTGGGATCCTTATATTTTAATGGATTGTTTATGCAATAGCTGTACCTGTTAAAGTTTTGCGTAAAGTCCGGCAGTTGCACGTAGTTGTCGGGGCTTAGGAAACGGCCTACAATAGGCAGCCCCCTTCCCGTTCCCCCTGAGGGGGAAGGCCTCTGCTTGTTTTTCAAAGAACGTGTTAGTTACTCAAAGATAAAGATTTTGCTTAATTATCTTTCTTTCTGTTTTTCTTTTCTCATTTGCTCAAACTCTTTTACATATCGCTTAAAATCGGTGCTGTCTTTGATAGGATAATTAAAGAATATTTCGGTCTTCTTATAATCTTCTTCATTGACAAGCAAAAAATACTTATTCCCAACTTTTACCTCAGAAGGAATTCGTGAACTTTGAGAGTCTTTATAAATTTGACCCTTAATTACAAAAGTATACTTAACTTTTGAAGGACGAGCATCTCGAGGTTTATAAAAACTAATTTCTGCGATAGCATAAATCCCCCTTGATATCAACTGTTGGTGTTTCTTCTTATCATTATTACTAACAATTAAATATATTAAAACGATTGAACCAATAAGAATAACAAAACCAAAACCAATTTTATCATTTATTCTCATTGTTTATTCTTGACTTAACAAGTGTGTTATACAAAGATATAAAATCTTCCTGTTTGGTTCTGGCTGTCCAGGTTAGGTGTTTAATTGACAAAACTTAACAATATGTTGTTTAAATAGTTATTTACGCATAATATCAGGTGCTATTTATTTTTCTTATCATCAAGTGAAATAGGGTGCCCAAAATTGACTCTTACTCCAGTTTCTTTTGAACTATCTAAAACAACATTAAATTCAATGCAATTATTTTTATGTTTATAATTATTCCCATGACGACCTTTTTCTTTAATAAGCATCGTTTCTAGTTGAAACTGAACAATAGCAATACTATCTGAAAACAAGAATGATTTTAATTTATATTTGTTTTTCGTATAATCTTTTGGAATAATCCAAAGAGTATCCTTATCAATCAATAAATCATATGTGGATAAATAATCTGTACACAAGCTGTCTTTTACAGTTAAATCTAAGTTCCACTTATGCTCTTCTATAGCTCGTTTTATAACATAAATATAGCAGTTAAGAAACTCCAATGGGTTGTTTTCATTTATCGTAAAACCAGATACTTTTACTAATAACACTATAAATAATATGATTATCTTTTTTCTCATAGTTCTTTATCGGTTATTGAAAATATTTATATATACTCCAGCATATGTGAAATAATTTCTACTGGTTGTCAAACTTAATGATAGTGGATAAAGTGAAGAAAATGGACTAATTGTACCAAATTGTTGATTAAACCATGCTAAAGTATTAGTACTTGCATATGTGGTGTGGTATGGGAAACGAACATTGTAGTCAAGTTGAATTCCATATTGTCCATTGTCATTAACCCCAAAATTAAGCTTAGCTCCACTTATATCTTCAATTACACCCTCATCAAACCATCCTTCTGGAAGTCTCTTTTTAACAAGACTATTGGCAATTTTAGGCCCAAATTTGGAATTTAGTAGTATAGATGCTGAAATCGTAACAAAATCCATAGTTGCAGGCAACGCCCATCCCGGGTTTTTAAAGATGTCAGAGTAATTATTAAATGGGTTTTGTCCTGTAAGTAAATTCCCTGTCACCCTAGAAGCACTAGCTGCTGTAAAATAACTAAGAGTATTATGCCCAGGAATATTTCCAATAATACTTTCCATTCCTTGAAACGCCCCATACCCTGCAGCTGCTGTAAAGCCTCCAACAACAGCACCCTTTATCATTTCTCCAATAACATCGCTGAAACTTCCTCCAGCAATAGCTGTCATTCCGGCTCCATTTATAGCTC
>JALVJU010000601.1 GCA_027034005.1 Marinilabiliaceae bacterium | reverse complement strand
TAAAACCGTTCATTGTCGGTGGTATTGTACTGGGAGGATTGCTGTTTGGTGTAGGAATGGCCATTTTAGGCTATTGCCCCGGAACATTGCCGGTCTCTGCAGGTGAAGGGTCTCTGGATGCAATTGTCGGGATTATCGGGGGCCTTGTCGGAGGTGTCGTGTTTACGTTTCTGTTACCTTATATCAGTGGTACTCTCGGACCTGATCTTGGTAAACTGTCACTGGCATCAGTTACGGGTGGATATGGATTTTTATATGGGCTGCTTGTTGTTGTTATAGGCGTTGCATTTATTGCCGGCGCCATTTATATGCACAAGAAAGAGGGAACGTCAGATATGAAATGGCTCCATTCCGGGGTTGCACTTGCTGTCCTGAATGCTGTGGTTTTTCTTACAATAGTGTCAAACAGGCCGATAGGTGCATCAACGTCATATCCTTATGTGGGGGATTTACTATCGGGGCTGACCGATAATTCATATTTTGAAAAGATAACAAAGCCGGGTCTTTGGGAGCTGGTGTTTTTGATTGGAGCATTGCTTGCCGGTTTTGTTTTTTCACTGATAAGGGGTGATTTTAAATTCAAAATGGTACATGACAGCTGGAAGAGAACAAGAGGGAGTTCTGCCGGGAACCGTGCATTGTGGGCATTTGCAGGCGGCTTTATACTTTTGTTTGGCGCCCGTATGGCAGGCGGGTGTACTAGTGGTCATATAATTTCAGGAGGTATGCAGCTTGCATTCAGCAGCCTTGTGTTTGGGGTATTTGTGTTGGTTGGATTACTGGTTACCGGAAAGATGTTTTATAAAGAAAGAAAATAGGAGAACGGCTTTCCGGTTCATAAACTAAAACGAACAAACTTATCCTTGTATGAACATTAAGCAGATAGTACAAAAGCTAACTGATGCCACAAGATCAAAACCGGAAGACGGGTTGATATATCTCAGGGAAAGGGTATTTAATACCATGCTCCTTGTGATAATGGGGGTTGCTTTTTTTGCCTATCTCTTGTCTGTTTACAATGCTGTTAGCAAAGAAGCCTACATACAGGTTGCCGTTGATACGTTCGGGTATATAGTTCTTGGGATAGCCGCATTCAGCAAGAAGATAGGGAGCCTTCGGGTGAGATTTTTGGTCTTTGTTTATTTAAGTCTTTTGCTTGGCATATTGTACCTTATTTTAAACGGGCCTTACGGGGCTGGGTTTTTATACATCGTTGGATTTAATATCTTTTCAGCAATCTTCTTTGACAAGAAAGGGGTAATACGTAGTATGATCCTTTCATTGGTTGTAATGTTTGGTTTGTACATGATCATATATTTTGATCTGTTGCCTGATTACCGGATCCATTTATACACCGGAAGGCTTTTCCTTATAATGGTGTTCGATGTACTTATGTTCAGTTCTGTTGCCGTGGGCCTTGCTTTTATGGTTGATAATCAAGATAGGATTTTAAAACAGTCGGAAAAGCTAAAAGATGACCTTTACAATAATCTGAAAGCTTTGTCGATAGCGAAACAAAAAGCTGAGGAGTCTGAGAACCTTAAAAGCTCGTTCCTTGCCAATATGAGCCATGAGATACGCACACCGCTGAATGCCATAATCGGTTTCTCCGACCTTGTTATCAATCAGCCGGATATCAGCATTGAAGATGCCAGGTTTTATAACCAGACTATAAACAAAAGCGGGCAGTATCTTATGAAGATCATTGATGATGTGCTGGATGTTTCCCTGCTTGATGCAAAACAGGTCAGCATAAATCTTTCGGATATCGATATCAGGAAATTATTCTCAGATATTGAGACACTGTATGAAAGCAGAACTGAAAAAAAGAACGATGTTGATATTCTGTTTGATTTTCCCTCTGACAAAGAGGCTTTTGTTATAAAAGCAGATGAGGTAAGGCTCAAACAGGTGATCATTAATCTGATAAATAACGCGTTAAAGTTTACTCGAAATGGTGAGATAAAGGTTGGGTTTACTGTAAAGGAGAACGAAATTGAATTTTATGTGAGTGACACCGGTAAAGGAATTCCTGAGGATAAGATCGAACTTATTTTCAACAGGTTTGTGAAATCGGAAACAGACAACAAGATAAGCCGGACGAAAGGGGCAGGTCTTGGCCTTGCCATCTCAAAAGGTTTAGTGGAATTGTGGGGCGGTAAGATATGGGCAGAATCGGAAGACGGGAAGGGCTCGGTATTTCATTTTACCCTCCCTTTCAACAGGAATCAAAAATAAAAGTATATGTTCAAAAAAGTGTTATCATTTTCTGTGGCATTGATATTTATTGCCATTTCTGGTTGTAATAAATCTTCAAAAGGGGTACAGTCAGATGTTTTGCATTACGTAGATCCTTTTATCGGTACTGGATTTCATGGTCATACCTTTCCCGGTGCGGCACTTCCTTTTGGCATGGTGCAGGTGAGCCCGGACACTCACATAATGGGCTGGGACGCATCATCCGGTTACCACTATCCCGATACGGTAATATACGGATTCAGTCATACGCATTTGAGCGGAACAGGTATTGGGGATATGGGTGATGTTTCTTTGTTGCCATTTTCGGGCGATC
>JALVJU010000600.1 GCA_027034005.1 Marinilabiliaceae bacterium | reverse complement strand
GTATGCGTTTTGCAGCATCCTCATACAGCTGTGCATTAATATCATCTTTGTATGGATTCTCTGCGAATACCGGCTTATGGATCTCCGGCTCTTTAGCTTTCTTCGACGAGAAACTGTAGATGATGCCCTTGTCGGTACTTGCCAGTATCTTACCGTTTGCTGCTGCAAGACTGTACACTATACCGTCAACTTTCTCGGTAAGAATCTTCTCACCCGTCTCTATGTTGTAGATATCTATCTTTCCGTTACCTCCGAGAACAAGGTCATTACCTGTAAGTATCATCGAATACGAAGGCCCGATGGGAGTTTTCCATATCAGTCCGCCTGACTCAATTGTCTCTCTTTTTTTATTGTATGCATTGATCTGGTCTATTACTTCCGATATACGGGTATCGATATCATCTATCTCTGTCGGACTTGCCTTTTTACGTCTTTCTCTGAGATCCCAAAGGTCGTGTGCCAGGTCACGCTTCTTATCTTCTACTTTTGCCCAGTCTTTATAATCGGCAACATACTTATCACGCCTGATGGCCGAAAGCTCCTTGTCGGAACGCAGGTAAGAGATATCATCTTTCACTATCAGTTGCAATCCGAGAAACGTGGCTATCTCATCATCCTCCTTGACACTGCATGAAGGATATGCATTCAGTTCACCTTCATCTCCTGCACCGAAAACGATCTCATCGTTAACAAGCAGGGCATAGGTGCCGCCGTTACCGTCATCAAACTTACCCACAAAACTTCCGTCCTTGCGTGAGAATATCGCCGGCTGTGTCCTTCCGGTAGGGATGTAAAGGTTATCTTTTGATGCCAGCATGTATCCCTGCGGGGAAACGGGTATCGGTGTTTTCCAGATGATATCGCCTGTCAAAGCATTTACGGCATACAGGTCAACACCTTCGGTGGGAAACATTCCGGAAGCAAAATAAGCAATGCTGTCTGATATCAGGATGCCGGTACGGATAGGTGTGATGGATATCATACGTTCGTTACCGGGAAGATAGCGCTTGCCTTCGGCAGTGTTAATTTTCCATACGAGTTCTCCTGTTTCGGCATTGAGGCAGTATGCCACACCGTCGTCAGAGCCGACATAGATATTTCCGTTGAACCAGGTCGGTGCCAGACGAACAGGCCCTCCGGTGAAGAACGACCACTCCTCTTCACCTGTCTTCGAATTAAGGCAGTAAACCATATCATTGGCCGACGATCCGAAATACACCTTGTCGCCAACGCTTATCACATGATAAGCACGATCGTAGATCACCCTTGGTTTCAGGTTTGCCTCTCTGTGCCAGAAGTCTGTCTTGGCAGGATCGGGCCATGCCGGATTGGGCGCCTCTTTTGCCTCATACTCCCAGTTAAGAAACAACTTGTCAGGCACTTTCATGTTGGTGATACCACTGCGCTGATTGTCGTTTTGGTATGTTGGCCAATCCTGTGCGAACATTCCTGTCTGCATGATCGCAAAAGCCAAAACCAACAATGTTTTCAATGTTTTTTGTGAAGTCATAATATTGTAATATTTATCTTGTTTTTTCGCATGTTTCTCCAGTTTCAAAAATACCCTTAATGGGCATCACTGCTTTCGTGATTTTTGATACATACACATAAATATTTAACCCTAACAGTTAAAGTTACTTACTTATGGATTTTTGGCACAGGAATATCTGCCTTCAAATTACATTTATTTAACAAAAAAGAAGGATACTATGTTCAGTAAATAGCTAAATTCACAACTCCAAATTTGAAATCATTAATTACTGAATAACCAGCACGTTAGGCTTTTGCATCGTAAAAATATAAGTTAGATTTTTGGCATTTATCAAATAATTAGCTTGGACACGCCAAATCTGAGCCAGCGTGGGATGCAAATATTGCAAAGTAGTGCTTCACGATAAAATCGTGCGGTAAGGTTAGATTAATGAAGGTATGGATTACAACTATTATGCTCTTGAGACTTTTAAATTTTTGCTTTTATCATTCCAGTAATCTTTTCAATAACCAAATCAAGAAAAACAGTATTTACAGCCGTATTTTTGGAAATAATCAAACTTTCATTTAACAAAAATATTTTATGAATACGTAAACAGCTTTGCAATGGAAGTTCTTTACCATTAATGAAATCATTTTTATTAATCGGAAGAGAAAGGGTATCTTTACGTACCTTAGAAGTGACCTGAATCATCAAGTAATCACCTGTATTGTTTACAGTATCATTAGAAATAATAAGAGCCGGCCTTTTCTTTGTTCTGGATAAATCTGAAAAAGGGAACCCAACAATTACAATATCACCTCTATTATATTTCATAATTTACAGAACCTCATCCCATCTATCATCTTCTTCAGATAACCAATCTTCAGCCAGGCTCTTTTCCGATAAAAGCATTATTTCGTAGCTACTATCTTCTTCCATCACTTCATTTGTCACTGATTTTCTTTCTTTTATCTGAATATCAGCAAACTTTTTTTTCATAAAGCTCAAAAAATCAAGGTATTTATTGTCTGGGATGTTTAGAACTACTTGTTTCATAACCCGGCTGTTTTGTGGCAAACTCCTGTTTGGTTTTAAAATACTGTTTAGTAACCGTATTACAAAAATACGGAAATAGGTTACATATAAAAAACTCCTAACAGTTAAAGTTACTTACTTATGGATTTTTGTTACAGGAATATCTGCCTTCAAATTACATTTATTTAACAAAAAAGAAGGATACTATGTTCAGTAAACAGCTAACTTTGATAGTGATTAACCAAACCGCATACAGATGTTTTTTAAACTAAAATACACGGGACAATGAAAAGGGCCGTTTTAACCGTAGCGCTGCTTATACTTTCAAACACATTCATGACCATTGCCTGGTACGGACACCTGAAGTTCTCTGAATGGAAATGGTTTAACAAACTGGGACTATTCGCAATAATCCTTATCAGCTGGTCGATAGCCCTTTTCGAATACATGTTTCAGGTCCCGGCAAACAGGATTGGCTTCAAGGAGAACGGTGGCCCTTTTTCGCTTGTTCAACTGAAGGTCATTCAAGAGGTCATTACTCTTTTGGTATTCAGCGCCTTTACGCTCATAGTTTTTAAAGGACAAAGCATCTAGTGGAACCACTTTGTGGCTTTTGCACTGATAATACTCGCTGTTTATTTTATGTTTAAGGAGTTACAGAACTTCTGCAGCACAAAGAACTCACAAAATGACCGGCGAAGCATCATCCGGTTTTGCCCACACTTTTCATCCGGTTTATTGCCCATTTAAGTATCAGTTCTCCACCGCTGACAATATCCTTGTGTGTTATCCATGGCTTATTCCACGGCTTTCCGTTCAGTTTTGCCGATTGAATGTATTTGTTCTCTTTCGAGCTGTTTTCTGCTACTATCCGGAACACTTTACCGCTTTCTGCATTAATGGTCACTTTGCTGAAAACTTCACTTCTTCTAATCAACAGAGTTCTTCTTAAGCCACTTCTCGCTAAAAGCTACATGCTTGATCGATTTTTCCTTGTCGTTCAGATGATAGGAGTAGGTAACATGTATCAACCCGTCTTTGGACTGAATGACCGACGGATAAGAAAAACTCGCTCCTTTAGTGTCTTCAAGACGGACTTTCCATCTCCAGGTCTTGCCCTCGTCATCCGATAAGGCAGCAGCAAGACTGTACCTGCCGTCATCCACATCGTTATACACCAGTGCCCAGTTTCCGCTTTTAAGCTTCAAAACTTCGATACTTGCACCGGGGTTCGGGATATCCGTTTTTTGACCGTAAGTCCATGAATACCCGCCGTCGTCAGAATGGCTCAGCATTATCCTTCCAGGTTCATTACCGTCATCGCGCATGTAAGCATCGATAGAACCATCCTTTCGTATCACGAGTGACGGCTGGTTAAGTCCCCTTCCGACTATAGGAAGGCTTGGTTTCCATGTTTCTCCGTCATCTTCCGAAATGGCTATCAGGCCGAAATTAAAACCATCGGAGTAGAGGGGCAGCAGAATGTTTCCGTTATCAAGGATTACAGGATGCGTACGTGTCATACAGCCGGTCTCCCTCTTTTTGGGGTCTTTGGCTGCTTCGGCCAACATCTCTTCGTACGGATGTGCATACCCGGCCCATGCCAGGTCATCCCTGCTGTATTTCGAGAATTGCTCTTTCACTCTTTGGGGAAACTCATCCCCGGGTTTCAGCAGTATCACATCCTGCCACTGCCACTTGGGAGCTCCTTCTCCATTGTAGTTTTTGGTTGTTTTAACCTTCAAAAGTGATGTCTCCCACCTGTTTGCCCTGACTACTATCCACACCAGAAAAAGCTTGCCCTGACTGTTCAGGAACATCATTGAGTTGCAGTCCGGTTCTCCGGGAGTATCGGCCATCAGAAATGGTTCGCTCCATTTTTTTTCACCTTTTTCAGCCGGGCGCCGTTTACCACAACATCGTTTGCAGTGCGTTCCCCGCTACCTGAAACCAGCAAACAAGCTGGTCTCCATTGGAAAGTTCAACAATACTGCTCGAATGAACATGTTGCGGCTGTAACGGGAAGATAAGTTCACCCGACAACGGATTCTGAGCAAAGAGAGGCAAAGTAAAAACAAAGAGTGAAAAAAGAATTTTATACATACCGGTTATTTTTTAGTTGATAAAGTTATCTGTCCGAACAGCCATTCATTTGGTAATTTTTAAAACAAACAAATGACAATTTAACAATTATCTGCTTTCTGTTTTAATATCAGGGTTAATTGTTTTAATTTTCCACTTTAGAAAAAGATTTACTTAAAATAAGAATATGCTTTTTTGTGTAAGGATTTCCGCATTGAAGAAATTGCGTTAAAAAATCTATGAGTGGAGCGTTAAAAAAGAAAATCTGTCTGACTTCGATATTTAGTTTTGTAAGCTTTTTGAACAAAAAGCCACAAAAACTTTATCGGAGGAGTTATTTTTCTTTTAGCGAAGCGCATAGATTTTTAGCAAATTTCTTCATGGCGGCGGCCTTTTTTGCTTACTTTTTTTGGCTGTAGAAAAAAAGTAAGTACAGCCCTATTATCATGAACAGGCAGATCCATGGTTGGTATCATAAAAGATACTTACAAATCGATTAGAATATTAATTAAACTAAATAAAAATCATCTACTATGAAGTTTCACATCAAACTACTGGGGCTTTTAATCCTGGCCGGCACAATTTCATGTACCCAAAATGAAAAGACGGCAAAAAAGGAGAAATCCCCATCAACAAAATTCACAAGGTTGAAGTACAACAATCCAGACCTTGTTTCCGACCTGGGCGTGGGGCTTTGGGCAAATCCCCTACCTGTGGATTACGACAACGACGGTGATAACGACTTGCTCGTCTCATGCCGGGATAATCCATGGCACGGTACATATTTTTTCGAGAACAGATCAGGAGATGCCTTTCCTGTGTTTGAACCGCCCGTGTATGTGGGAGAACCTTTAAAGGATATACAGGTATCGTACATTGATGGCAAAGCGAGGTTCCTGATCCCGGGCAAGGAACTTATCGATTACTCAAAGAACATGGGCACAGAGACAAAAGAACTGTTCCCCGACTCTGTTTTCAACAAGCTGAACAAAAGGATACGATTCCGTCAGTGGAAGTATGTTGACTACGACAATGACGGTGACCTTGACATAGCTGTGGGCATTCAGGATGGTGAAGATTACGGTTGGGACAATGCCTACAACGACAAAGGCATGTGGACAAACGGCCCGTTGCATGGATACGTCTATCTGATAGAGAACAAAAACGGCAAATACGAATTGAAAGGAAAGATAAAAGCAGGCGGAAAGCCGATCGATGTTTACGGACAGCCGTCACCCAACTTTGCCGATTTTGATAACGACGGCGATCTTGATATCATCTGTGGACAATTCCTCGATAAGTTCACATGGTTCGAAAACGTAGGCACAAGAGAAAAGCCGGAGTATGCCAAGGGAAGGTATCTTGAAAACCGGAACGGCATATTGCACATGGACCTTGAGATGATAGTTCCCGTCGGGCTCGACTGGGACAAGGACGGCGATGTTGACCTTGTGGTGGGAGACGAGGACGGCAGAGTGGCATTTGTGGAAAACACCGGGAAAGTTGAAAACCACATGCCCGTGTTCAAGTCACCAAAGTATTTTCAACAAAAAGCTGAAGATGTGAAGTTCGGCGCTTTGGTTTCACCTTTCAGCGTTGACTGGGACGACGACGGCGATGAAGATCTTATTTGCGGGAACTCAGCAGGATATATTGGTTTTATCGAGAACCTGCAGAATGGCGAAACACCCAAATGGGCAAAACCTGTTTACCTGAAGGCCAACGGAAAAGTGATACGTGAGCAGGCCGGTTACAACGGATCCATTCAGGGGCCGTGTGAAGCCAAGTGGGGATACACTGTACTTACCGTTGCCGACTGGAACAACGACGGGCTGAAAGATGTCATCACAAACGGCATCTGGGGCAAGGTTCTCTGGTACGAGAACATTGGCACCAAAGGCCATCCTAAACTGGCTGAACCAAAGCCGGTGAAAGTGCAGTGGAACGGCAATACACCGAAACCGGAATGGAACTGGTGGGAGCCGGAGCCGGGCACCCTGGTCACACAGTGGAGGACAACTCCCATAACCATCGACTGGAACAAAGACGGCCTGACAGACCTTATCATGCTTGACACCGACGGTTACCTCACATATTTCGAACGGTTCAAAGACGGAGATCAACTGATGCTGAAACCGGGCAAGCACATCTTTTACTCCGACAAAACATATAACAGAAAAAATGAGCTGATAGATGAAGAGGGTGGCCTCCTGCGGCTTAGTGAAGTAAGGAACGGTAAAAGCGGCAGGAGAAAACTTGCAATGGTCGACTGGGACGGTGACGGAGACCTGGACCTGATAGTGAACAGTAAGAATGCTGCCTGGTTCGAGAATATCGGAACAGAGAACGGAATGGTCATGTTCAGTTTCCGCGGCAACTTCACAGATCAAAAACTTGCCGGGCACTCCACCTGCCCCACTATCGTTGATTACGATAAAAACGGCATTCCGGATATCTTGCTTGGTGCTGAGGACGGGTGCCTGTACTATCTGAAGCATCCGTAGGAATACCCATCTATCAGAAAGCGCTAAACTTCAATTGTGTTGATAGAATAACACAGACCTGCCCGACTACTGCGGTCAGGCGGGTCTGTGTCCCTCTGCGTCTTCGCACCTTTGCGGTAAGCAATGCAAGCTTATCCTCAAAATTCATCCGTACTGATCAAACAAGACCCACAAAATCCGTATTCCCTTAATCCCTCTGCACCACTGTGCCTTTGCGGTAAACCAGACTCAGATAACAATATTGAACCGAAACCTCTCCTTCAAAACTTCAAATTCACCGGCAAGGTAGGTTGTGACTTTTCCGTCCTCAAGGTATATCACCCCGTCTGCAAGGCGCTCTACTTCGGGAAAGCTGTGCGAGATATGCAATACCGTAACATCACCGTTCTTACAGACATTATGTATCAGATGGTACATCTCCTCACGGGT
>JALVJU010000599.1 GCA_027034005.1 Marinilabiliaceae bacterium | reverse complement strand
CCTTTTGAAAATAAAAAACGGAAAGCATTAAAACATTCATTATTCGGAATATGGAAGGATCATGAGCAATCTTCTAATGTAGATGAATATGTAAGAAATTTGAGAAAAGGACGTTTCTAATGATTTTGGTCGATACGGATGTCTTTATCTGGTATTTGCGAGGGAATGAAAAAGCATATAAGACCATAGAAAACCTCGAAAGCTTTAAAATTTCTGTTGTTACTTACATGGAACTTGTTCAAGGGATGAGAAACAAAAAGGAACTGAACAGTCTACGACAAGCTCTACATGCCTGGAATTGTGAGATTTTATATATTACGGAAGAAATATCTGCAAAAGCCATGTTTGCGGTTGAGCAACATTTCTTAAGCCACTCTATGCAACTTGCCGATGCTCTTATTGGTTCCACAGCCATTGTCCATGGTCTCCCCTTGCTAACAGGCAATGATAAACACTACAAAATAATGAAAGGGCTTCTAATCAAGCGGTTTCGGCACTGACACTTAGATAAAACAATCCATATCATAAAAATAAAAACGCGTGGTGGAGTTTATAAATGAGTATTCAAGTTATTGAAAAAAATGGAAAGCTGAATGGGCAGTGATTCCATATGATGAAACCTTAAATTTCAGGAACTTATCGAAGATATCGAGGATAAAAAAGATATTGAAGAATATCTCAGATTGCTCAAGAGGGGAGAAGAACCATAATTCCTAGCGATGTAACTTTTGCTATCTTACAAGGCGTCAATTCCATTCGTGCCTGGCGTGAATACAAACAAATTAAGGTTAAAGAGCTTGCAAAACGGGCAGAGATCACGCCCTCATATTTATCCCAAATAGAAACGGGAAAAAGAAATCCTACAATAGATACATTAAAAGCAATAGCAGAGGCTTTGGCTATAGATGTGGAAATGTAAATTTAAAGAGCGCACAACCATTGGGTGCAGTTGACCGCCAATCCGCCGCTCTCCTTGGCGGCAACTGACCCTGTACGTTATGCGAGGAGAAAAGAATGAGTGACAAAATACCCATTTACCGATGGAGCGGTGAGTATTTCGGCTTTATTCATAACGGCCATTTCTTTGACGCAGATGGCAACTATTTGGGTTGGATCGAGGACGACGGGTCTGTTTGGAATAAGGATGGGACATACCTTGGTCAACTTACCGAGGAAAACTATATCCTCCGCGAGACGATGAAGATGGAACCGATGCCCAAAATTCCGAAGATTCCGCCCATTCCCCCTATCCCGCCTATCCCAAAGATTGACAAGATCGGAAGAATCGGAAAATTAGGTTGGGAGGATGCACTGGACAGGTTTCAAGGAGAAGAGGACGCATAACAAATCACTACCTTTAGACGAAGGATGTCAAGCTTCTCCTGAGGTAAGAATGCATAACTTACATAGAATCTCCCTTTGAAGTCCCAAGTGAATTATTCCAGGCTGGCCATGCTACCATGTTTCGGTCATGTCCCCTAAGTGTCGGGACGGCTCATACATACTTTATCGGCCATGCTGGGAATCCCCGGCACAAGTTGCATATTGTGCACCTGATAATTCCCTAAAGACCTCTCCAATATGCCCAGGATTCATAATTTCAGCTTCTCTTTTAATTTTCACAAATAGGCTTTCCCCTCAACATAAATACCGGTGAAAGTGTCTCCGAACCACTATCATCCCATTGCAGGAGAATCCTGTTATCTATCGCGTCGCCGCAATTGCGCTGCGCCCCCTGGCTTGATCCATAGCGACATCTGACCCTAGGTCGTTGGGCTTCTAAATCAGGCGATCCGTGGGTTTTTTCTTGATTTTTGTATATTCTGTTCATATACTGAAATCATGGATGTGGAATCAAAAAAGCTCTTGCAGGAGTGTACCGGTTTTGAATGGGACGATGGTAACAAAAATAAGAATTGGATTAAACACAGAGTAACTAATAGCGAGTGCGAACAGATTTTTTTCAATCATCCTCTTATTGTTTCCGTTGATGCTAAACATTCGAATTTTGAAGAGAGATATTATGCATTAGGTACTACGGACTTGGGCAGAAAACTATTTGTTGTGTTTACTATACGAAACAAAAAAATACGGATTATTTCAGCAAGAGATATGAGTCAAAAAGAAAGAAGGATTTACGAGGGAATATGATGAAGAAAAGATTACCTAAATTTAAAGATGAAGATCAGGAGAGGGAATTTTGGTCCTCGCATGACTCAACAGAATATATTGATTGGGATAGCGCTGAAGAGCTCATACTTCCCAACCTGAAGCCGTCTTTAAAAACCATCTCATTACGTTTGCCTGAGCATCTTTTGAACGAGCTCAAATTTCTGGCCAACAAAAAGGATGTACCTTATCAGTCATTATTAAAGATGTTTTTGGCAGAAAGAGTTCAGGCTGAAATCAGGAAATTAAGTCACAAAGGACTGAAATTCAAAGAAAAAATGCCCCAATAATAAGTTACTTTTAGACAAAGGATGTCAAGCCTCTCCTAAGTTGAAATAGTCATGACTTAATCTGACCCTCCTTGTTTAACAACGAGACAGAGGCCTTATCCATGCGGCTTTGTCTCAAAG
>JALVJU010000598.1 GCA_027034005.1 Marinilabiliaceae bacterium | reverse complement strand
GGGGCTTTGTTTAGTCATGAACCTGCCTGCTATTCCCCCCTGATACCTGCCCCTTCGAGAACACGAAGGTAATCATCAAGGTCGAGGGTCTCTCCGTCAGCAACGATACGAGCCTTGTTGTAGAATGGTTCCCTTTCGGCAAGTTTTTCACGTATGTAATCAAGGAGCTCCTCGTTCGATTTACCTTGTATGAGAGGCCTTACTGTTCTAGATGCCGAAAGCCTGGTTGCAAGTTCTTCAGGCGATACTTTTATGTAAACGGTCATGCCGTTTTCGTTCATAAAATCCATGTTGTCGAAAAAACAGGGGGTGCCGCCTCCGGCAGCTATGACTGCCTTGTTTTTCTCTTTCATGTCGAGCAGGGAGGCACGTTCTGCATCCCGGAATCCGGTCTCACCAAACTCCTTGAAAAAAAGCGGTACGGTAGTCCTGAACTTACTCTCAAAATAATCATCGAGGTCAATGAATTCCCAGTTCAACGCCCTGGCAAGGTGCCTGCCGAGGGTGCTCTTGCCGCTGCCCATAAAACCGATAAGAAAGATACGCTCCTTCACAACACTATGTTTTTACTCATCAAAGAGTGACATTTGACCGGCATCCTCATCTTTCTCCGTAGTTACTTCCCCGGTTTGCTGTTCATCCCCTGACGGTACATTCTCATCTTCGGGCTTGTGTATCGGCTCCAGTTCCTTGATCCGTGATACCTGGTATGTGGTAAGGCGTTTGCCCCGTGCCTTGTAACTCTTGACACCAATGAACTCAGCAACCTCAACTATCATCTTTTCACGCATCTTGTCATCGCCTCCGAACTTGATCTCTAATCTCGGGTAATCAACCTTTGTGAGTTTTACGAGATACGATTTCTTGTTGTCCCCGATGAAACGCTGTGGTTTGCTGACACTGTCTATCTGGAACCTTTTCACGTAGTAGTAATTCTGGTCGGCATCGTAATATACCGCAGACCAGACTGTGTTGGAGTTGAATTTCTCGATAACCAGGATGTTGTTCCCGTAATGGTTTGACAGGTCGAAGTTCGTCTGATAAAATTCGCCGTCTTTGGTAATCACAAGGATCTGGTCACTTCCCTGGAACTCGCCAAGATAAGTGCCTCTGCCGTCGGCATTCAGGCGAAGGGTCTCCTCTTCGAACCATACCTTACGGCCGCCAAGCGTTGACTCGCCTTTCTTCTTCAGTGAAATCTTATGTATCTCATTTTTTGATAAGATATTACCTCTCGACCCGCGTCCTTTGATGGCAAGTTCACCCATGTCAACCTCAAAGATGAGGTTGCGGATACGGGCCCTTGGCTTAAGTACTACCTTCAGAATCTCGGCTTCGCCATTGGGATTGGCACTGAAATAGAGTACACGCGAACCGGGGGTGCCCTGAGTCAAATCATACTCTTTGTCACGGGTGATGCCGGTTACGGCAAAACGTTTCATATAGGTATAACCGGCCTTGCCGTCACGATAAACAGCATTATATATTGTCCGTTTGTCGTTGCGCTTGAAAATTGCAATGTGCATTATGTTTTTACCAACAAATGCCTTTTCCGACACTTTGGTGATCATGTACTTTCCGTTTTTGTAAAAGAGTATCACTTCATCGATGTCGGAACAGTCACACACATATTCGTCCTTTCTCAGCGAAGTGCCGATAAACCCGTCCTGACGGTTTATGTAAAGTTTCTCGTTCTTCACAACGACCTTTGAAGCTTCGATGCTTGCAAAGCTTCTTATCTCGGTCATGCGGGGGAAATTTTTTGCAAATATCCTTTTTATGCGCTTGTAGTAATCGATGGCATAAGTGGTAAGATTTGCAAGGTGGTAGTCCACCTGCTCCATCTCCTCCTCAAGCGATGCAATGTACTCATCGGCTTTTTTCGAATCGTACTTGGATATCCTTTTTATCTTTATTTCGGTAAGCCTTACAATATCGTCACGGGTCACTTCCCGTTTCAAAAGTTTTTTGTACGGCTCCAGTCCGTGGTCAATGGTCTGGATTATGGCCTCCCATGTCTCACAATCCTCAATTCGCTGATATATTTTTTTCTCAATAAATATTTTTTCCAAAGAAGATTTATGCCATGCATCTTCAAGCTCTCCCTTACGTATCTCCAGCTCACGTTTCAGAAGATAGACAGTGTGGTCGGTATTGGCCCTAAGTATGTCGGAGATGCCGAGGAACAGCGGCTTGTTGTCCTTGATGACACAAGCGTTCGGCGATATGGACACTTCACAGTCGGAGAAAGCATAAAGGGCATCAATGGTCTTGTCGGGGGAGACACCTGAGGGAAGATGGATAAGTATCTCAACATTTTCGGCAGTGTTGTCGTCAATGCGCTTTATCTTTATCTTGCCTTTCTCATTGGCTTTAATAATAGATTCGATAAGCGATGTGGTATTTTTGCCAAAGGGAATGTCCGCAATTTTCAAAGTGCGGTTGTCAACCTTCTCTATTTTGGCCCTGACCTTGACCGCCCCCCCCCGCAAACCGTCGTTGTAACGAGACACATCTATCATTCCCCCTGTGGGAAAATCGGGATAGAGATCAAAAGGTTCACCCCTTAGGTGGGCAATGG
>JALVJU010000597.1 GCA_027034005.1 Marinilabiliaceae bacterium | reverse complement strand
GCAGTTTTCGACATCGGCAAGACCAATAAAAAATTGTTGCTTTTCAACGATAGTTTCAAAGTCGTTTACCAGCACGAAGAGAAATTCCCCACCACAAAGGATGAGGACGGATTTGAGTGTGATGACATTGACCTGATCACATCATGGATAAAGGAGAGCCTTGAAAAGATTGTCCGGAAAGATGAATTTGACCTTGTTTCCGTAAACTTCTCCACTTACGGAGCATCACTTGTTTTTATCGATAAAAACGGCGAAAGGTTGACACCGGTTTACAACTACCTCAAAGAGGTTTCTCCTTTGATAAAAGAAAGACTTTTCGATGAGTACGGGGGCAGAAACGAGTTTTGCAGGAAAACTGCCAGCCCGGACCTTGGCTTACTCTTGAATTCAGGAATACAGATCCTGTGGATAAAACAGGAAAAACCGGAAGTATACCGAAAAACAGATACCATACTGCATTTCCCCCAGTATCTCTCTTTCATACTGACTAAAAAGATCGTGTCAGAACCTACATCCATCGGCTGTCATACTTTCATGTGGGATTTCGATGAGATGAAATATCACAGATGGTTATCTGATGAAGGAATTTACCTGCCTCAGCCCTTGACAAATGATGTGGTTTTCCCGGCAGTGATATCAGGAAAAACGATAAAAGTGGGTACCGGCATCCACGACAGCTCAGCATCTCTCGTGCCATACCTGAAAGGTTCTGACAAAAAATTCATCCTTGTATCCACAGGCACATGGTGCATCAACATGAACCCTTTTAATGATGAACCTCTGACAGCCGAACAGCTTGAACAGGACTGTCTGTGCTTTTTGAGCCCTGACAAACAACAGGTAAAATCCTCACGTTTGTTCATGGGACATTTCCATGAGGTGTGGGCAGAAAAACTGTCGCAGCATTTCAACGTTGCCACTGACAACTTCAAGCATATGCGTAAAGATGACAGACTGCTCGCCCGGCTTTTTGAAAAATATCCTGAACCGGTTTTCTTCCCCGATGGGAAAGAGAGCTTTGAAGATGGGCTCAAGAGTGTTGATCTCAGCATGTTCGCAAACTATGACGAGGCATATTCAAAACTGATAATCGACCTTACAGATCTATGGCACCGGTCAGTATTGCTTGTCATCCCTGAAAAAGATGAAACAGAAAACATTTACATATCGGGCGGTTTCGCCAGGAATGAAATATTTGTATCTTTGGTAAAGAGACATTTCCCTGATAAAAAAGTCCTGACATCAGAAATTGATAACTCAAGCGCCCTGGGTGCAGCTTTGGTCATTGCCGGGACCATTACGGATAAGGAGATTTCAGGAATGGATTTGGGATTGGCCAATGAATAATTTTCAAGGATTTACTTCGCAATTTATCACAAAGAGAACAAAATCAGCAAACATGAAACTATTTAATTTACTTGTACTTGCAGCTCTTATCTTTTCTGCCTGTTCCGGCGGGACAAATAAAAAGAGTAAAACAAAAGATGCTGAAAAAAGCCCGGAAAAGGGAACTTACCAATACGACAAAGAGTTCCTGAAAAAGTACCACAACGTGACAGAACTGAAAAATGGTGATGCCGCAGTCCTGATAGTTGCAGATTTCCAGGGGCGTGTAATGACATCGACATGTGACGGCAAAAGCAGTTTTGGATGGATAAATTACGACCTGATAAGTTCGGGCAAAAAACTTAAGCACATAAATGCATACGGAGGTGAGGAGCGTTTCTGGATAGGCCCTGAAGGCGGGCAGTTCTCCATCTATTTTGAAAAAGGAAAAGATTTTGTTTTCGACAACTGGCAGGTGCCATCGGCAATCGATACGGAACCATTTACCACTGCCGGCAAAACGGATAAAGCCGCAACTTTCACAAAAGACATTCATCTTACCAACTACTCAGGAACCGAATTTAACCTGGACGTAACCAGAAAGATTGAGATCTTGGACAAACAGGCAGTACAAGATATCTTGGATGTCAAGACCGGGAACCTTGCCGTAGCAGCTTTCAGGTCATCCAATACAATGAAAAACACAGGCGACAAAGCATGGATAAAAAAAACGGGCTTGTTGTCCATCTGGCTGCTCAGTATGCTTAACCCGTCCGACGGTGCAGTTATTGTTATTCCTGTGAAAAAGGGAGAAATTTCGGAACTCGGCCCTTTAGTCAACGATGACTATTTTGGCAAGATAAGCAGCGACAGATTAAAGATCATCGACAATATTGTGTATTTCAAAGGTGACGGGAAAAGCCGAGGAAAGATAGGCATTCCGCCTTTGAGGGCAACCGGCTTCATGGGAAGTTATGATGCCGATAACAAGGTGCTGACCATACTAAAATGCACGCTGCCTCCGGATGAAACAGATTATGTGAATTCTGCATGGAAAATCCAGAAGCATCCATACCGGGGTGATGCGTTTAATTCCTACAACGATGGACCTCTGGCCGACGGTTCTCAACTAGGGCCTTTTTATGAACTTGAAACCTCCTCTCCCGCCCTTGCTTTGGAGCCCGGAAATTCCTACACTCATATTCAGAGCATCTTTCATTTTAAAGGTGACGAAAATGAGTTGAACAATATTGCATTGA
>JALVJU010000596.1 GCA_027034005.1 Marinilabiliaceae bacterium | reverse complement strand
GAGTCCCAGCCTGGGATCTGCGCATTGGCATCGTAAACTTCGCCGTCGTACACGCAGTTGAACAGCACAGGGCCAAGGTGTCTCTTCCAGCTTTTATCGGTAACTATAGTATCCGCACTGCCATCTGAGTATTTTATCACAAGTTGTGCAATGGCCTTTTTGTACCCGAACCACTGCATGCGATAGTCGTCCCACCACTTTTTGTATGGGTTGTACCAGCCGTTGCCCAGGTGGATGCCTATGGCGTTTTCCCCTTCTTTAAGCAGAGAGGCAACATCGTAAGTGTCATACAGCACATATTTGTGATAGGGCGTTTTGGCAGGAGAGAGGACATGGTCGCCAACCCTCCGGCCGTTTACCGATGCTACATAAAACCCGAGTCCCGTAACTAACAGCCGGGCCGAGAGTACCTGTTTTTTCACCTTAAAACTTTTTCTCAGCAGCACCGACATGCCTATATGGTTTACGGTATCTTTCCCTTCTTCTTTCCTGTTGGCATAAAAGCCCCTTGGGGGAACGGGCTCCGGGGCTTCATTAAAGCCGATCCAGTGTGCTTTCCAGTCTTTCTTGTTCATAAGTGCAGTGTTGAAAGAGGCGATGCCAGATGCTTTACTTCCGTTTTTGTCCCAAACCGTCACTCTCCAGAAATACTTTGTATTGCTTTTAAGCGGTCTGCCTTCGTAACGCACATGAAGGGGCTGCGGACTTTTTATCTTGCCGGAGTCCCATATCTTTCCTTTGCCGTTTTGCACATTTGTGAAGTTCTCATCAACAACTATCCTGTAGGCGGTTTGCCCATTTCCCTTGACAGTGCTTTCCGTGACCCAGGAAAACCCGGGATTGGGAGAATCTATGCCAACTGGGTCATGTGCATAGTCGCAAGTCTGTTCAACGATCTTCAGTTCCGGCACACTGTTATTAGTACATGAGGAAAGAAGAATCAGCAAAGCAAAAAATGAAAGCAGTCGCATAAGCATGGATTCAGACACAAAAGATACTAAAAAACAACAAAAAGCCCGAGCGAAAATCAAGATCGTCCGGGCCAAGTAATTTTTAAATTTATGGTTGTTATCTTATCCTGTCCATTGAGCGGATCAGCGCCTCATCTTTTCCGATGGCCTTTATGGCCATTATCAGCAGTACGACCGATATGATAGGGAATACCATTGAGTAGCTGAAAGAGTACACGGCACCAAGTTCTTTCCCTGCATTGTGTGCGAAAAAGTATATCAGCGCAGTAAGGCCGACTTGCAGCCCGATGTTGAGCGAGGCGATCCTGATCTGCAAAAGGCGGCGCTTGTAAAGGAAAATGGTTATCACACCGATGATGACACATATGACAAGCAGGATGGTAAATGCCAGCATATCGCCGACAGGTTCGCCTCTGTTGGTGTCCCCGCTGAAGATGCCGTTGTAGAACATAGTGTAAAGTTCATCCCTGGTAGCCAGGGTGGCAAGTTTGGTATAAAAAAGCGCCGAAGTGAGTATCACGACGACAGCAAGGTATAGCGTTTGTATTCTTTGTATCATGGTTGTAATGTTTTTGATTTACGGTTGCGAATTTAAGATATTTTCCCGAAGCAGTAAATTATTTTTTCTTTTGTCCTGCCATAATTGTCAGCCCCTCTTCGATCCTGAACTCAGCACTGTTCCTGCCGGCCGTTTTCAGGGCATGTGTAAAGCCCTCGTTTATCATGCGGCCTGCCCGGAGCGGAAATTCAAGGAGTTGTGCATAATGGTCGTCAGGTCCGGGATCTTCATAGAACAAGCGGCACGATTCCATGCTCATGGAGAGATATATGCGGCATGCCATCGGCCTAGCCTGATATGCCATGCATGCACCCTTGCTGTCAAGCAGTGGGCAGGGGGCTTTATCGTTTAGTAACTCATCACTGTTCAGGCTCTTGCGCATGTCGTTTACTTTCTCAGCATTTTTCAATGTCTTGCGCAGTTTCTCATCCGAGAAATTCTTTTTTATAAAATGGTACAAGTAGTCTATCTCATGGGAAACGGCATATACAGGTTGATAGCAACAGTAACTGCACCCCTTTTTACAATCAATATTGATATTCTCCCTTTTTGCATGGGTAAGAAGCGAACTTATCAGCCCGTCGATGGCATCATACATCTTTTCTGCTGCCGAAAAAATGGCTTCCCTGGAAAGGCCATTTTCTACTGCCTCCATTCCCAATTTATACCCGTCGGAGAAAAAAGCCTTGTCAGTTTCCGATAACTGCATGTTAAAAGAGTTTTTAATTTTTACAAAGTTAGGAAAAAGGAGCTAATTTCTATTTAACAATAATTAAAGCAATATCCTTTTGACGTATCAAAATTAATTCAAAAGGGGAAGGAGGTGAAAAAAATGAAAAAAGCTGTTCTTATGAACAAAAGATATGAAAATACGAAACAAAGTTTTTTTGTAATTAAATACATCAATCCGGTGGGAGATATATAAGACACCCAGTTTTGCAACTAAATCTCTTACTGTGTTTTTGTTCGTATGCCTGCAAATTACATACGTAACCACTAAAAGTGCAGAAACATTCCTAAATATGATGATACAAATGTAATACGCCAAGAAAAATGATGCGAA
>JALVJU010000595.1 GCA_027034005.1 Marinilabiliaceae bacterium | reverse complement strand
ACCTTAAATCCGCAGGTAATTTAACAAAAAAGCTGGAAAACATTATAGCATAACGCTTTCCAGCAATAGTATTTTCACCTATATTGGTGTTGCACAAAACACTGATATGAAAATACTAAATTCTCCTGTAGTTTCTCCATTTGGCGGTTTAAATTTTGTTCTTAAAGAATTCGACAAATTAAAAATCGACCATTTATTAGAAGACAATCTTCCAAAGCTCCCAAACAATAGTTATTACCAATGGAAAGATATTTTGTATTCCTTTTGGTCAATCTATTTTTGTGGAGGAAGCTGTGTTGAAGATTTAGGTAAAAATTTTAAGCAGTTTTTAAAAGGTACTCCTTTTATGAAAGTACCTAGTCCTGACAGGGTGCTTTGCAGATTCAAAGAACTATCAAGTCCAAAAACTATACTTAAAACCAGATACGGCAAGGCATTTAATGAATTTAATGAGAATAGCACATTAAATATGTTAAATATCAGGTTGTTGAAAAAATTAAATCCACATAAATATTCCAGCGATGAATTAACTCTCGATTATGATAACACTATCATATTTACTGAAAAATCTGATGCAAGGCACACTTACCTTAAAACTTCTGGTTATCAACCAGGTGTAGCATTTATAGGTAAAGATATTGTTGGGATTCAAAACAGGAATGGAAATAGCGTTGCCCATGCATTACAAGAAGATACTTTAGAGATGATTTTTAAAAATTTAAAGTCTGAAGGAATAAGTATAAGCTCATTTAGAGCTGATAGCGCTTCCTATAAGTTTGAGGTTTTAAATACTGTAAATAGTTATGTAGACAAGGTTTACATTCGTGTTAAAATGAGACCAAGTATATATGAAGTCATTAATAATATTAACAACTGGAAAGAAATTCACACAAAAGATGGTAGAACTCTCTATAGAGGATCTTCAAGTTTCACTCCATTTGAAAGGATTGCAAGAAACTATCATAGAAAAGATTTACTCAAAGAATATAGAATTGTTGTAACCAAAGAAGCAAAACATGATGGTCAAATAAATATATTTACAAATGAAGCATGTGTGTACAGTTGTATACTTACCAGTGATTTTGAAAGTACAGATGATGAAATTGTCATTTTTTATAATCAACGGGGCGCTACTGAAAGGGAATTTGATGTATTGAAAAATGACTTTGGATGGAATCACATGCCTTTTTCGAAACTTGAACAAAATACTGTATTTCTAATATTTACAGCAATTTGTAGAAACTTATATTCCTACATCATACATAAGTTTTCCAAAACCTATAAGCATCTAAAAGAAAACTTCAGAATAAAGAAATTTATATTCCGATTTGTCTGTATTCCAGCCAAGTGGATAAAACAGGCACGGACTAAGAAATTAAGAATATATGGGCATATCGCTTTCAAAACATAGTTTCGATTATTTGAAACAGATGTAAACGAGCGTAGATATATAACACATTAACAATAATATAAGCATTATTGAATAGGTAAATAGTACCCAGGATCAATTTATGTGACCTTAATTAGTTGTAATTCTTGAAAATAGCAGGAATAGAAGCCTGGTTTTTATATAAACTAACAACTAGTTACTATTTAGATCATAAGGTTGATACAAAAATTATTTACCTGCGGATTTAAGGTTGCAACTTAAACCATTAAATTAATCAAAACCTTCGGCTTAAGTCACAGACTTAAGCCAGGGAAGATTAAGCCAGGGAAAAAGTCAGTTACAACCGGTATTAGTATCTTTGAAAATTCTAAAAACCAACAACATGATGATTACCAAAAAAATAAAACTGGGAGGAAAGAATTTTCTGGTCGTTGACCTGATGCAGCCGCTGACATTGGATCAGGAGGGATATCCCGGTGATTCCAGGGTGAAAAGGAAAATATTTACCGATATGAAAGAGACCGGGATACATCACTATATCCATGAGATTGGAGATCATCATTTTCATCCGCACGGGGATGCTCCCAATCATCAGAATCCGGAACTGATGGACCGCGGAATTGAGGTCTTTGACCTCGATTACAGTTTTAATCCTGCATTTATAATTGACCTTTCGGAGGATGCAGATGCCGTGGAAACGGAAGGGATCACTTTCCTTACGGAGATCACAAAAGAACATCTTTTACCTTATGCATCGCTGCTGGCAGAAAAAGAAGCTGTTCTTTTCAGAACGGGATACGATCAATGGACGGAAAAAAACCTGCCGCATCGTGTTGAACTGTTGCCTTTTTTCAATGAAGAAGCTGCGGCTTATTTAGCGTCTTTTGAAAATTTAAAAGTGATTGGCACCGACTCGCTGACTGTGGATCCTGATGGTGTTCAGACAGCGCACCGGTTGTTCAAAAAGAAACTGATTGTGGAGTCGCTGGTGCATCTTTATGCCATCCCGAAAGAAAATCATAATCATTTTGATTTACAGACAAGCCCCATTCGGATTGTTGGTGCTACAGGCGGACCTGTGACGGCGTATGCGTTTGTGGAAATATGATATTTTTCATGCCCATTCTGGCTGTTGC
The DNA here is from genome assembly GCA_027034005.1 of Marinilabiliaceae bacterium. Taxonomy (GTDB): domain Bacteria; phylum Bacteroidota; class Bacteroidia; order Bacteroidales; family Marinilabiliaceae; genus JAADEM01. The sequence continues at coordinate 69 of JALVJU010000595.1, read as the reverse complement.
CGGAAGAGAAGGAGATGAAATTTAGTCATTTTATAAGTTTTAAAAACAAGTTAAGAATATGTGTAAACC
>JALVJU010000594.1 GCA_027034005.1 Marinilabiliaceae bacterium | reverse complement strand
GGCAATACCTTTGGCAGGGCTTTTATCAACATTAACGATGGTTTTTTCTCTATACGTTCGGGATTGTTGAGTAAAAAACAAACGATTTTCTGGAAGGACGTTCAGTCTGCTGAGATATACGATAAAAGGGTGCTGTTCCGGTTGAAAGACAACAAGAATACTTCTGTTTTCATTTCAAGGATTCCGGATGAGAACCTTGAACGTATAAAAGAAGCATTGTCGGAAGCTGCAGAGACAAAAGGATTTGAAATTAAGGACATGACATCAAAATAACCACATGGGCAGAAAAGAGAATAAGAAACTGAACCGGGGCAGCGCCGGTCAGAACAAAAAGAAGAGTTACGACTTCCTGGATAAGAACAGGAAAAAGGACGGAATTTTTGAAACTTCATCAGGCCTTCAGTACGAGATAATCAAAGATGCATCCGGCGAAAAACCGGGGGAGGACAGCATAGTTACTGTGCATCAAAGGGCAATGCTCCTTGGAGGCAAGATACTTGACGACACCTACAAGGAGAACAAGACTATGGAGTTTAACCTCAATGAAGTGATAGACGGTTACCGTGAAGGATTAATGATGATGAGCAAAGGTAGCAGGAACAGATTTTTTGTGCCACCAGAACTTGCCTGGGGCAAAAAAGGTTCAGGCGGACGAATAGGGCCGTATGCTGTTGTGATTTTCGATGTTGCCCTGATAGATTTTTATTAAAATACGGATGTTGGGGATTTGATACCGAGGTATTCGTTAGTTAGCTTGAAATTTGATTTTAATCATGAATAATTCATTTTTTTTGAATGATTTAAATTTTTGTTTTTTACATTTGTGACGATATAAAAACAAATCTATGCCTTTAGTCGGTTTTTCTGCACAACTGCTTCCTTACTTCATGGCGATGGTATTCACCATGTTGGTGTTTGGCGGGCATGACGGAACCGTTACGGAAAGGCAAACTTCAAAAACGACCATTCTTTCCGGTCATACCATTACTTTTAATGAGAACCCCGGAGCAACTCAGGGCACTGTGTCTTACAGCAGTTTCACTGAAGCTGAGGCTTTAACGCAACTCAAAGTATTCAACAGGCTGACAAGCCGGATAAACAACTTTTACAAAGGCCTTTTTGTTCAAACCATACCTTTAAAGGCAACTGCCCTTCGCGGACCTCCATCTTTAGAAGCATAAAATCAGGCAGCAATTTTTCACGTCTATTTTTACAACTATTAGTTCAATGTTGTTTTGCATATTTCTGAACAACACCTGATATATGTCCGCAATATTTCATATCGGGTTAAGATGTAGCGAATGAAGGTAATAGGAAGTAATACCTTATTACTGTTTTTTTACAAATAGTTTTAACTGCTGCCATTCCTCAGATTAATAATTTTTCACACGGGAAAGAATTTGCTCTTTCCTAAAAATGACAATGAGATCAGATGAAATTTGTTTTCATAATTTTACTGGTGGGTATTGTATCTGTTGCAAATTCCCAGAATATTGTTCATGTTACGGTAACTGACGCAAAAACCGGGACACCTGTTGAGTATGCCCATGTCCGGTTAAGACCTCTGCCCAAGGGAAAGGAGAGATTTCAGATAACCGGACCTCAAGGCATTGCGAACTTTGATGTGACAGGACCGGCAGAACTCACAGTTTCTTTTCTAGGGTATGAGACCTTTCATGATACCATAAGCGGAAAGAAGGATGTCGCAGTGTCCCTGAATCCCACTTCTGTTTCCATTGGGGACGTTGTGGTTACAGGGCATGCAGGGCCTGTTAAAGCCGACAAGTCGATTTACAATGTTAAGGTGCTCGATTTGAAAAAGGAAGAGGGGAAAGCTGCCATTGACCTTTATCAGATGCTATCAACACAGTCGAACATGAGGCTCCAGGAAGAGAGGCACGTAGGCGGGCAGATGTCGATGCAGGGACTGTCAGGGGAATATGTCAAGATACTTGTAGACGGGGTGCCTGTTACAGGCCGGTTGGACGGCAATATCGACATAACGCAGATCAACATGAACGATGTGGATCATATCGAGATTGTCGAGGGGCCTCTCTCTGTGATATACGGGAGCGGGGCTCTTGCCGGAACTATCAATGTCATAACAAAGGAGCAGGGCAAAGACGGAACATCCTTCTCTGCAAACCTGTACGGGGAAAGTGCAGCGTTGGCCAACGGCAACCTTACTGTCATGCATAAGAAGAAACATAACAGTTTTGGTTTTTCCGGCATGGGATATTATTTCAACGGGTTGAGCAATACTGATACCCTCTACCGTGCAGATCAGTGGAAGCCAAAGACCAAATGTTCGGCATCGGGTTACTATAAGTACACTAAAAAGGATCTTAACCTTAAAGCTTCCTCAACCTATTTCAGTGAGAACATCCTCGACAGGGGAGAGCCCTTTGGCGACAGGAACCAGAATGCCTTTGACCACAACTACATCACTAACAGGTGGGACGTGATGACCGAGGGTTCTCACTCCATATCCGACAGGTATAAGGTGGATGTCCTGCTGGCATACAACTACTATGAACGCCTGAACAGGAAAACATACCTTGATTTTGATGACATTACATCAACAGAGACAGGCACCGACAGCACACGCTTCGACCAGATAACTTCAAGGATGATCTATTCTGCCCGGAATCACCATAAGCTGAACTGGTCGGCAGGGTATGACATACTGTGGGAAAAATACAGTGGTGACCGTGTTCTTGGCAGTGCAAAATCGATAGGTGATTATGCCCTTTTTGCAACATTGAACTATACCCCGGTGGAAAAGCTGCACATCCAGCCAGGTGTCAGAGCTATGTACAATACGGATTACAAAGCCCCCCTGGTGTATTCTGTCAATCTTCTTTACTCACCGGTGAGTATGTGGCAAAACAGGTTTTCGTTCGGCAAAGGGTTCAAGTCCCCGGACTTGAAACAGCTTTATCTCGACTTTCATCTGTCGAACCTTTCTATTACCGGGAACCCTGACCTTGATGCTGAGAATTCGTACAACATGAATTTTTACAGTACTCTTAAGGTGTCAAAATTCAGGTCCCTTTTCACCATTTCTGCAAAGGGCTTTTACAATAAGATCGATAACAAGATAGAACTGGTCTCCATTAGTAGTGATCAGATGGCATATACCTACGTGAACATAAATAAGATAAAAACGGCAGGTTACGGCCTGGATTTCAGTTACAGCAGACATCCGAGGTATTCGTTAACGGTAAGCTGGACCACGACCGGGCTGTGGAACAACTTCGGGGATGAGTATGATTCTCCTGACAAGTTTACCTGGTTCACCGATTTCTCATCCACATTTAATTACGGTTTCCCCAGGCAGGGGATAAACTTGTCGGTGAATTACAAGTTCAACGGGAAGGCACCGGAGTATATTCTTGAGGATAAAACTGTAGGACTGTTCGAGAGGGAGAGTTACAACATGATGGACCTGTCGGCAGCAAAATCTTTTTACAGAAACAGGTTTAAGGTTATGGCCGGGGTGAAGAACCTCTTCGATGTAACCGAAGTTAAACAAACGCTAAACGGACAGGAGTATGTGTCTATGCGGGGAAGCAACATCATCGCTTACGGAAGGTCTTTCTTTATGAAGATCAGTTATGCGCTTTAGATGCAGCCTGAAGGATGTTTTTAAAGGTATCGGGACAATAGAATTAGTTCAAACAAAATAAAAAAACCAGATTATTAAAAACCATTAAACATTAGAAAAATGAAAACAAAAATTAAAAATGCAATTATCGCAGCAGCCTTGTTAATTACGGCTTTTGCATGCGAAAACGATGAAAATGATTTTCTCATTCCCAAAGGAGAAAACAATGAGGTACAGATCGAAAATTCGGTTTACACGCATCAGACCTATTTTGATCTCAGTTCAAACAGCGTAGTCTTAACTGTCGATAACAATGACTGGGACCTTACTGTTCAGACCAGCGGGGAAGCCGGGGCGATAAAATTGAATCCGGCGAAAGGATATCGTGTTTACAAGACATCATCCAAAGATATTACTGAGGATATTGAACTCCCCGAGAACCCAGACTGGACCTATGATGACCCGTCAGGTGAACTTGATGATCTGGCTTTTTCGGACTGGGATGAAGATCAGGTTTATGTGATTGCAAAGAAAGTTGTCGGGTTAGACCCTACTGCTCCCCCGACTATTACGCCTTTTGCCCGCATTTCATTCTCAAAACAGGGTTCAGATGTCGTTATCAAATGGGTGCCTGACGGCGAGTCGGATGTAAGTGAGTTTGCAATGAAAGCCACTGGCGAAAGCCATCCTTTCACATGGTTCTCATTCGAAGCAAAAGGGGAAGCATCAGTGCAGCCACCGGCATCTGGTTCGTATGATATTGTTTTTACAACCTATACCGGTGAAGTTGAAAACGGGCCTATGTCATTTGATATGGAACTTAGGGGCGTACTGACCAACCGGTATGCAAATGTTGTTTCTTACCGGTATGAGCCGGAAGAGTCAACAGATGAACAGTATATCGAGATATTCAACAACCTGACAAAACAGGATGTGGAGAATGATGAATTTGAAGACGATGCAGATGAAATAGGGTATGAGTGGAAGAAGTTTAATAGGAACTCGATGAATTATGAAATTGACAAGTCAAATATGTATTTCATCAGGGATAACAGCGGGAATTATTACAAGATAAGGTTTACGAATTTTTATAATGACAAAGGAGATAAAGGGTATGTTTCTTTCACCTATGCACTGCTTTAGGATTAAGTTTAAGAGTTAGGGGAGAGGAGACTTTTAAATCCTTTTAAGGTTCTACTAGATTTGTTGTGGGTTTTCTGTACCCTCAATGATCGCGTGGTGCGGTTGTCATGATTTTTGAATGCTACGCGTCAAAAATCCCGCCAACCACGTTTGATCTCAGTGATTTCCTATCCCCGTCCTTACGGACGGGGTTACCAATGTTATGCCCCGATGGGGCTGCAAACTTTTGGGAGATATGCAATTGACGAGATTTGCAAAGAAAAATCTGTAACTGTTTTAGCCCCCATTTTTATTTCGTGTATTTTGTCGTACACCCGTCTAATATCATAAATTCAGACCTCCTGACTTATCGTAAACTCAATATGTTGCATTTTGACAAATTGTTTTCGGAAATGGACTCTTCCTTGTTCTGAATTTCCTCACCCCCTCACTCCCCCTCTCCACGTGGAGAAGGGGAAGAGTCACAATTTCAATTGTTTACGAAATATTCTTCAAGGGGGTGAGGAATAAAAAGAAAGAGGACGGTAAATGATTTTAACTCTAGATGCAACAGTCATTCTTTACGATACTAAAAGCATCAATCACTTGTTTATTTGTACTTTAATAAAATCAAGTCAGGAGTTCTGAAATTTGAAAACCCATAGAAAACTCAGTAGAACCCCTTTTAAAGACCGGGGGCGCAACTTTTTAGCTGCGCCCCCGGTTGCATAGATTGGGTTTAAATTGATATTTTACAACTGCACCTCTTTAATTTTCGAGGAATAAACGAGTTGAACAGAACCGCCTGCAGGAGAAACATCTGCGAGATCTATATTTTTTATTCTCAACAGCTTTAGGCTCACTAGCTTTCCTTTGAAATTCTCGATGATATCATCACTTATCGTTATAACATTATTATCTTTTCCAGTGATAACATAAACAATTTCATAATCTCCTGCCGACACTATCAGTTTTAGCGATTCCCCTTTGCACATCTCTTTGCCTGCATACAATACCTCTACTTTTCGGGAATCAGAATCTACCACAGCTTCAAAATCTTTGACCTGCACAAGCGAGTCGAGTTTTATGCGGTTAATGAAAACATCTTTGTCGAAATCTACAAATTCAAGGACTGCTTCCGGAAGGCGTGATTTGAAAGTTATGTTGTAGGGGTAATCCGTGTCGTTGTTCTGGTAGTTGCAGAATTCGTCATTTACAGTCAGGAACGCAGGAGGTGAAAGTTTTATTTCTTCTCCGTCCTCTGAGCCTGTTCTGAAAACGGCACTTATATTTGTTTCATTAACTTCCTCATCGTACTCGAACCTGTAGCCCTGATAAATAGCAGTATCGGCAAAAACTTCTTCCTTTTCAAAAGATGAACAGGCATAAGAGGCGATAAGAAAAGTTATGACCGCAAGAATCTTCATTGTGCTTTATCTGATTGTTTTCCACTTATCAGACAAATAACTTAAGTATCACACGTAGTTATTTTTTCTGTTCTTCAATTTTTTCTATCATGTCGTCCAGCATTTTGAAAACATGATGATCGGCAGGTAACGTCTTCCGGAACTGTAATCTTGATTTTTTGAACATCTTTACGGCTTTTTTAGGGTGGCCTTCCAGGTAAAGCAGTTTGCCGTAGTGGAACCTGATATTCCCATTTGCTTCGGGATCTTTTTTGTACTCTTTCAGCAAATCTTTGAATAACCCTTCAAGCAGTTCGCCTTTATTTTCATTTCTGAACATTTCAAGCAGTTCGTCCGGAACACCGGGTTCGTGCGGGCCCTGATCAAAAATGGTCTTTGCCAGGGCGAGGGCAGCCCTGTCTTCGCCTAACTGGAGCTGTGAGCGCAGCAGGAACATTTGATTGGGATGATAGGCAGGAGAAAACTTATCGGCGGCATTGAACATCTCAAGCGCTTTCTCTTTCATGCCCGATTTGTAGTACATTATACCGAGGATACGAGCGGCATCCCCTTTTTTCAAAGAATCTTCAAACAAACCGTATGCAACCAGCATAGGCCTGATCCCTTCGGCAACTTTTTTATTAAGTAGGCAGTTAACCCCGTATCCGTAAACAACCAGGGCATTTTTTGCATCCAGGTCCAGTGATTTGCGGTACCACTCATCGGCAGCATCGTAATTCCCAAACACGGAGTTGTAAAATGCCATGGCATAAAGGCTTTCTGCATCGTAATCGCCATGTTCGTACGCATTCATGTAATTTGTGTAAAATTTCTCGAGCAGTTGCTTCGCAGGAATGAACCAGTTGTCGCCCGGGTTGAGATAGGTATTGTAGTATAAATCACCGAGGGCCTTAACAAGTCTGTAATCATCAGGGTATTCTTTGATCAGCTTCTGCAGGACAGAGTCTATCTTAAATTCATAGTAGTGAAAATTATCGGATTTTAGTCGTTCCCGTAAATCATCCAGGTTTTCACCTTTTCTCAGGTCTACAAATGCAAACAGGTGGTTCCTGATTGTTTTGACATTGTAATCAAGAGTAAGTTCAGTCTTTTTCAGCACCACATCAGGATTGTTGTTTTCTTCATCAATGCTTTGCAGGTATTGAAAAGCAGACAGGTATTGCTTCGCTTTTATCAAAGAATCACAAGTGTTAATGTTCATTTGTGCATGGAGGGACTGCCCGGCAAAAAGCAGAAATATTATATAAAGAGCGGTGTGCCTCATCATTATTTTCGTGTTACTGTAGCTGTGTAAAGTTAGCAGATTAAATGATATACGATAAAATTGTTGTTTTGTTCGTATTTCTTCCGGGAACAGGATACATCGCTTCTGATAATACCTTAGGTTGGCTTGCCGCTTCTGACGATGTCTTCGGTAAATTT
>JALVJU010000593.1 GCA_027034005.1 Marinilabiliaceae bacterium | reverse complement strand
CAAAATATCTTCAGCGAGTTTTCCAAGCTCTTCAGGTTCAATATCCAGTGAGTCATACTCTTTGTCGCTCCATATCTCGATGTGGCTGTCAACTCCTACAAGTATCACTTCAGAACCGGCACCAATTGCTTCCTTTAACTTTTTGGGGATAAGTATCCTTCCGTTGGAATCAAAACTTACCTCAGCCAGTCCTTTGAAAAAAGCACGAATGAACTTGTTGTGGTCACGCTTGTAGGCATTCAGCCGTGCCCTGATCTTTTCCAGTTCACTTTCCCACTGGTTAAAAGGTGTCAGTACCAGGCAGTTCTCAAACAGGTCTTTACGTACGACAAAGCGGTCGCTTCCGTTGGCTACCATTATCTTCTTGAATGGTGCCGGAAGTACAATGCGACCCTTTGCGTCAAGCTTGCACGTAAAATCTCCTATGAATGCTGCCATGTTTTTAAACATTTATCAAAAGGTAAAAGTATAAATTTTTTAAACCACAATCAACCATTTTGCACCACTTTATTCCACTTGTTGAAAACTTTTTTGTCATACGGTTGGGGTTTGTGTTTGTAAAAGACAGAGGTTCAATGTGTTTAAGGGTTCTAAGAAAGCAAAGAAAAATTGTTTTGGTACATGGTTAAAAACGTTTGCTGTTTTTCTCTTTTTTTCCTATACTTGATTTTTGTATCTTTAAAAAGGCTACAAAAACTTTAACTGAACAGGTATATGACAGAAGCAAGCTCTCAAGATGATAAATTCATTGATGTTGACGGTGTACTTAAAGCGAAGAATCCCAAGCTGTACAAGTATATTCCTAAATTCTTGCTGTCAGGTTTGAAACGCATTGTCCGGCAGGATGGGATAAATGATTTCATTAACCGGAACAAACATAAGGAGGGCCTTGATTTTGCCGAGGCCATTGCCGATGAGTTCTCGAACAGTTATAAAGCGATCGGACTTGAAAATGTGCCGGAAGGCGGACGTTACATTTTTGCTTCTAACCATCCTCTCGGCGGGCTTGATGGAATGATATTCCTTACAGAGGTTGGCAAGAAGTTTCCCAATGTTCTTTTCCCGGTGAATGATATCCTTCTTAATATCAAAAATCTGTCATCTCATTTTGTGCCTATCAACAAACACGGTGCACAGGGCAGGGAAGCAGCAAGAAAGATTGAGGAGGCTTATGCTTCTGACAATCAGATATTGATGTTCCCGGCAGGGCTTGTCAGCAGGAAGATCGATGGAAAAATAACCGATCTGGAGTGGAAAAGGAATTTTGTAAAGAAAGCCATTCAGCACAAGCGCGACATTGTTCCTGTTTTTATCACTGGACACAACAGTGACTTTTTTTACAATCTGGCAAACCTGAGAAAGAAGCTGGGGATTAAGGTGAATATCGAAATGTTGTTCCTTCCGAGTGAACTTTTTAAAAGTAAAACGATGGATGTTACCATAATTTTCGGTAAGCCTGTGAAGTGGGAAGAGCTTAACAACGGCGAGAAGCCGGAGGTGTGGGCTCAAAAAATAAAAGAACTGTCTTACGACTTGGCAAAAAACAATTAACTTTGTGTAAACTAAAAGAAATTCAGAAGTATGTCAAAACCAGTAATACCTCCCGTGCCAAAGGAAGAACTGTTGGCGGAACTGACAGATAAGATATTTGTTCGCAAAACAAATAAAGGAGGTAATGAGATATATGATTTCACTGCCCATGAAGCTCCTGCTTTGATGAAAGAGGTTGGACGGCTCAGGGAAGTGACATTCAGGCTTGCCGGTGGAGGGACCGGTAAGGAGGCCGATATCGACGATTACGATGTTGCCGAAATACCCTACCGCCAATTGATAGTCTGGGATCCGGATGAGCAGGAGATACTTGGCGGGTATCGTTATATTCTGGGAAATAATCTTCCAAAGAATGAGAAAGGGGAGGTGGTGCTGGCAACATCCAGGTTATTTCATTTGTCGGATAAATTCATAAATGAGGTACTGCCTTACACCATAGAACTTGGTCGTTCTTTTGTTCAGCCACAGTACCAATCAAGTAAAGCGGGAGCGAAAAGCCTGTATGCCCTTGACAATCTCTGGGATGGGCTGGGAACATTGATAATTCATTATCCTGAGATGAAATATTTCTTTGGCAAGGTAACTATGTACACCCATTACAATCAGGAGGCACGGGACCTGATACTCGGTTTTATGAAAAAGCATTTCCGGGATAAGGAGAATCTTGTTTATCCGCATAATCCGGTGCAGATAGCTTTGTCGGATGAACAGCTTGATGAGATATTTTCAGGTAGTTTTGAGGATGACTATAAAGTGCTTAGCAGAAGGGTGCGTGAACTGGGAGAGAATATCCCGCCGCTCATTAACGCTTACATGGGGCTTTCTCCGTCGATGCGTACTTTCGGAACTGCCATAAACGACCGTTTCGGCGATGTGGAGGAGACAGGTATAATCATAACCATAAAGGACCTGTACATGAAGAAGGTGGGCAGGCATGTTACCACGTACAAACCAAAGGATAAAAAATAACACCCTTGCGGATTCAAGGAATATTATAAAGGCCGGCTTGACCGGCCTTTTTTAATCGGCCTTGTTATGAACATTTTGAATTCTGGCAAGTTATATGTTTAAGAAACTATACATTGAAATATGACATCAGACAAAAAATATGATCTCGTGATCATAGGAAGCGGGCCGGCCGGTTTTGCTGCTGCAATACGTGCTTTGGATTTTGGTATGGATGTTTGCATCATTGAAGGTAAGGATATCGGCGGTACCGGGATTGTTAACGGTGTGCTCACATCGAAAACAATGTATGAGCTTTCGATGGATTATGCCGTGGCTGCAAGGATCGATCGAGGATATCGTGCAGGATCTCTGGCCGTGAACTACAATGAGGTGAAAAAGACCATTGTTCAGGCGGCAAAGGAGAAGCAATACCAGATGTTGAGCCAGATAGAGACATTTGCTCCCGGCAGGCATAAAAAGGGTTCGATAACCCTGGTGAAAGGCTGGGCAAGTTTTCTTGATGATCATACAGTGAAAGTTTCAGGGGAGGAGGAACTGCATATCAGGGGAGAGAATTTTCTTGTTGCCACCGGGTCGAAGCCGAGGGAGTATCCCGGCCTGGAAGTTGACGGTAAAAGGATAATCACATCTGATCACATACTGAGCCTGGATGAATTCCCGGAAAGGATGTTGATAATCGGTTCGGGAATAATCGGTTGTGAGTTTGCAACTATCTTTTCAAATTTCAAACAGACTGAAGTTCACCTGCTCGACAGGGCACACCGCGTTTTGCCTTACGAAGATGACGATGTTAGTGATTTTGTTTCTGACAGCCTTGAGAATAACGGAGTGATAATCCATCACACGGCCACACTTCGGGAGATAAAGAAGCACGATGATCATCTTGAAGTGATACTTGATTACGATAACGGATACAGTAAGGTTTTTGAGGTGGATGTGGCGCTTATTGCAATAGGCCGGGAGTTGAACACAGATAAGCTGGGACTTGAAAATATAGGTGTCAAGACGAACGAAAGAGGTGTTGTGGAGATAAACAACGACTGTACGTTGTGTAATGACGGCGGGATAGACAATATCTATGCGGCGGGTGACATTTCTGGGAATATTCAGCTTTTCAGTGTTGCGGAATTCCAGGGGCGCCTTGCTGTGGAAAGAATGGCAGAACACACCGGGAATAAACCGGATTATTCTCAGATATCCACTCTTATGTTCTTTAAGCCCGAAGTGGCAGCTGTGGGGGCAAATGAAAAGATGCTTCAGAAAAATAAGATCCCTTACAGGGTGGCGTATTACTCCAACAGATTAGTGAACAGGGCCATTGCCATGAGGAACACCAAGGGATTTGTTAAGGTGCTTGTTAGCGATGACGACAAGCAGAATATACTTGGGATGAGGGCTGCCGGGCCTCAGGCTTCATCATTCATTGTGGCGGCCGCCCACCTGATAAGCCGCAAGGTTAGCTTGAAGGATTCTTTGAATATTTTCTATCCGCATCCCAGCCTGCCTGAAGGGATACAGGAGTGTTTACGCTCACTGGACAACAGGTCGGTTTATAAACAGGATGCTTTCCCCGAATATATTTATACCAGAAGATGGAGACCGGAATAAATGATTATTGATATATTTACCTTAAATCTTTATATTTTTTACTATGACCACACACAAATCAAGATCCCGTAAGAAAAAGATATTTCTTTATACAGTGCTGATACTTGCGATCGGCTGGATGTTTCTGCCTTACTACCTGCGCAATGCTTTAACATACTGGTTTCCCGGTATAGATGATTACAAGATATTCGAGAACAGGGTGGTGCTTGCCTCTCCGGCGCCGGTTCCATGGGTAAATGCAAAAGATTACAATTCACAGAGTTTGCCGCAAACATTAAAAGACACTCTTGAACACTACAAGTCGATAGCTTTTTTGGTGATCCAAAACGACAGTGTGGTATTTGAAAAGTATTGGGAGGGTTATGGTACCGACTCATATTCTAATTCTTTTTCGGCAGCCAAGAGCATCGTTTCACTCCTGATAGGTTGTGCCATTGATGAAGGGAAAATAAAATCGGTGGATGAACCTGTGTGGCACTATCTGCCCCATCTTACTACCGGGCTTGACAAGGAGCTTACTATCCGTGACCTGCTGACCATGAGTTCGGGAAGTAACTGGGACGAGAGTTACAGCAGCCCGTTCAGTATGACCACGCAGGCATACTACGGTGATGACCTGGTGGCATTGAGCAGAAAGATACATATCGTGGAACAACCGGGTAAGTATTTCAGCTACAAAAGCGGGGATACAGAGCTTCTGTCCCTGATAGTGAAAGCCGCTACGGGGAAGACACTTAGCGATTACGCTTCAGAGAAACTATGGCAGCCGATGGGAGCCGAGCATGATGCCCTCTGGTCACTTGACAAAAAAGGCGGGGTGGAGAAGGCCTACTGCTGTTTTAACAGTAATGCCCGTGATTTTGCAAGGTTCGGGAAACTTGTGCTTAACAACGGCCGTTTTAACGCGAAACAGCTTGTTTCGGAAAAATACATTAAGGAAGCGACAACGCCTGCACGTTACCTTCTTGACGAAGACGGAAACCCTCTGGATTTTTACGGCTATCAGTGGTGGATGATGAAGAGAGGGGAGAGGTACTATCCCTACATGAGAGGAATACTTGGACAGTATGTGATAGTAGTTCCGGAGAAAAATGCAGTCATTGTTCGCCTCGGGCATAAACGAAGTAAACACTACATCTCAAATCATCCGTTTGATGCGGTTACCTATCTTAATGAGGGGATGAAACTACTTAAGTAAAAAGCGGGAAGCTTGAAGCTGGAATGAGGGTTGAAATATACTGATTGATAGTCATCCGATGACTTCAAGTCATCGGATGACTATCCTTATGAAACAATTATCATCCTCGGTGTGGCTTTGAGCCACGCCGAGGATATGGCATTACAATTTTTCCAGAGCGTTATTTATCCTTTGGATAGTTTCTTCTTTTCCTATAAGTTCGGCAATGGTCATCAGGTCGGGGCCGAAACCTCCGCCTACAAGTGCCAGGCGCAGGGCGTTCATCACCAGTCCGAAACCAAGCCCTTTCTCTTCGATGAGTGCTGAAACAGCAGCTTTTATGTTGTCTGCCTTCCACTCCTCCACATCCTGCAGTTTGCCGGTAAGCTCTTCCATGAAAGCCGGCACATCGCCTTTCCATCTCTTTTTAACGATTTTGGGGTCGTACTCTTCTGGAGCCACGTAAAAGAACGATGCCTGCTCCCAGAAATCCTTTACAAAAGTTACCCTTTCCTTTACAAGTGCAACAACTTTTTCAGTGAACTCAACTGACGCATCGATATTTTTGTCATGCAGTATGTTGTTGAAAAGTACGGCGAGCTCAAAGTCCGGCTTGCGTAAAAGGTGCTGCTGGTTGAACCATTTTGTTTTTTCAGGGTCAAACCTTGCTCCGGACTTGTTGACCCTTTCCAGTGAGAAGAGTTCGATAAGTTCATCCAGTGAAAATATCTCCTGTTCTGTTCCCGGGTTCCATCCAAGCATAGCCAGCATGTTGATGAATGCCTCCGGGAAGTACCCCTCTTCACGATATCCGGATGATACTTCACCTGTTTTCGGGTCTTTCCACTGAAGCGGGAAAACGGGGAACCCTGCCTTATCGCCATCACGCTTGCTAAGTTTGCCTTTGCCTGTGGGCTTAAGTATCAGGGGCAGGTGTGCAAAGCGCGGAGAATCCCATCCCAGTGACCTGTAAAGCAGTACGTGCAACGGGAGTGACGGCAGCCACTCCTCGCCCCGGATGACATGCGATATCTTCATAAAATGGTCGTCAACCACGTTGGCAAGGTGGTATGTCGGCATCCCGTCCGATTTGAAAAGCACTTTGTCATCAAGCTCCTTTGTGTTGAAAGCCACTTTCCCTCTGATCAGATCTTCCTCTTCCACAACTTCATCATCAGGCATTTTAAACCGGATCACATAATCGCCTTTTAACAATTCTGTGACTTCATTTTCCGGAAGTGACAGTGAGTTTCGCATACTGCCCCTTGTCTGTGCATTGTATGTGAACACTTTTTTATCCTGTTCGTACTCTTTGCGTTTGGCATCAAGTTCTTCAGGTGTGTCGAATGCGTAATATGCGTGTCCCGAGTTAATAAGCTTTTTTGCAAAAGTCTCATAAATGTCTTTCCGCTCCGATTGCCTGTACGGCCCGAACCCGCATGGGTAGCCCGGCTTCTCGTCAAACTCAAGTCCGCACCACTCAAGCGCTTCAAGGATGTAATCCTCGGCTCCGGGAACATATCGTGTCTGGTCAGTATCTTCTATCCTGAGGATGAAAGAGCCTTTGTGTTTTTTTGCAAAAAGATAGTTGAACAAAGCAGTTCTCACTCCCCCCATATGTAAAGGGCCCGTTGGGCTGGGGGCAAATCGTACTCTAACTTTTGTATCCGGCATAGTTTAATTTTTTTGCAAAGATAAAAAAAGTGTATGTTGAAGATTGGAATTTATACTAATAGTTGTGTAATAATATTAAAAGAAAATCGTTAATAAATCATAAAAATACTAAGTGTGATATAATCTTGTTTTGTCAATAAGATGTAAACTTAGATTCTGCAAATCATGAAAAAAATTCATCTTACGTTTTTGATGGCATTAGTTGTTTTTACTGCAAATTCTCAAACAGGACTTTATCTCGGTGGTGAAGCCGGGGTAAAGTGGGACCACTTCTTTTATGTAAACAGCAAGGGATATTCTTTGGGACAATATACGATTGATGGTTCATGGGGAGGATACCTTGGGTATAAACGGAAGAGTTACACATTTGAGGCAGGTTTTTACGGGTATTCCACAGCCATACCTGATATCTATATCGATTACAATACCACTGTTCCTTATAAAGGTATGGGAGTCAATGGAAGTTCCGGAATGGACAGCTGGGTGATTCCTTTTAGTTTTGGTTATGATATTCCTTTTGGGAACGATCACTTTTTTGTAAAACCTGATGTTTCCTTTTTGATCTACAAAGCGAGGGGTTATCGAGAAGGCCCTATCGGTTGCTGGGGGAAAGACAATCTGATCGATGACTGGTGGTCTTGTGGTGAGCCAATTGATGGCCTGGACATTCCACCGGGAGGCAGTGTAGGTTACGTCTATCGTACACAAAAAGTGAATACCGGGCTGGGTGTGTCGTTATCGCTGGGATGGAGGATAAAGAAGAGGGCTGATATATATTTAAAGGGCAGCTACAACAGCACTTTCTCTCCGGTACTTTACGATAACATAGCACATCAGTTGAATTCGGATGAAAGGGTATCCGCAACAAATACTTTTACCGGTGACAGCTTTCTGTTCCAGTTTGGTTTCCGGTTTTACTTTAAAAAGCCCAAAGAGTAGGATTTAACAACAGATGCTATGTTTGAACCACTTAATCCAATATATCATGAAAAAGATATTATTGTTAGTCATTCTTTTTTTTCCTGCAGTAAGCGGTTTTTCTCAGATAGGTACATCAATGCAATATTCCGGCCTTCCATTCTGGGGGATTAACTATGAGATTAAAGACAGGTTTAAACCTGAATTAAGGTTGGGGACAGATGTGTATTTCGAGAATGTAAGTGTTGAGATAATTGCCACTTATGATATCCTGAACAAGGATGATTTTGAACTTTATGCCGGTCTGGGAGGGCATTTTGTTTCATTTTCCGGATTTGTACTGCCGGTGGGAATGTATCTCCACCCGTTCCAAAAAAAGAATTTCGGGTTTGTATTTGAAGTTGCGCCCATTTTCGGTGCAGATGCAAATCTGTTGAGGGGAAGCCTGGGGCTGAGTTACAAGTTCGATTTGGGAAAGAAGAAAGGATCGGATTGATTAGTCCATAAATTTTTATAAAAAGAGAGGCAGGCCACAATGGACACTGCCTCTTTTTTCACCATGCTAAAGGTTGATTCTTATCCGCATTTTGAAGATCCGCAGCTAGTACATATCAGGCATCCTTCCTGATAGATAAGACTGTCAGAACCGCAATTTTCGCATACTCCCTTCTTGGCCTTGGTGCCGTTGGGGATATATTTTTTAAGGGCCCTTTCCACACCGTTTTTCCATGAGTTGATAAACTCGTTGTCAAGCTGCAGGCCGGAAACGAGGTTGATGGCATCCTCGATAGGCATACCGTGGCGCAACACTCCAGATATCAGTTTGGCATAGTTCCAGAACTCCTTGTTGAACTTGTACGACAGTCCTTCGATGGTTGTCTTGTAACCACGCTTGTTCGTGTACTGGAAGTCATAGCGGCTCACGCCGTTCTCGTCACGGTTCTTGATGATCTTACCTTTTGTGACCGATTTGGGAAGAAGGATTCCATCTTCGTCATCGGCAAGCCCGGTGAAGATTTCATAAGGCTTTCCGTCTATCAGGCCGACAAATGCGATCCATTTCTCTTTGTTGTTTTGGAAGCGCACAACGTCAGCTTCAAGTACCTGCGGACGCTTTTGCGGGAATTTGCTTTCCGGTTTTTTCTCTTCCTGTTCCTCTTTCTTCTCTTCTTTCTTGTTCGATACAAGTACGCCTGAGCGGCTTCCGTCACGATAAACGGTAACTCCTTTACATCCGCTCTTCCATGCCTCGATGTACAGCTTGCCCACAAGCTCTTCGGTGGCATTTTCAGGAAGATTGATAGTAACACTGATAGAGTGGTCAACCCATTTTTGTATCTTGCCCTGCATACGTACTTTGTTGAGCCAGTTTACATCGTTAGATGTAGCATTGTAGTACGGAGATTTTTTAACCAATTCATCAATTTCCTCATCGGTATATTTTTTCGTCACATCGTAGTTGTTGGCCTGCATCCATGTAACAAATTTGTGATGGAATACTGTGTACTCTTCCCAATGATCTCCCACTTCATCAACAAAGTCCACTTTAATTTCCGGATCGTTGGGGTTGACCTTTCTTCGGCGCTTGTACACCGGCAGGAACACAGGCTCAATGCCCGAAGTTGTCTGAGTCATCAAACTGGTTGTTCCTGTAGGGGCAATGGTTAGCAGCGCGATATTTCTTCTGCCGTATTTTTTCATGTCAGCTTCCAGCTCTTTGTCTTCGCTGAAAAGGCGCTGAATGAACGGATTATTTTGTTCTTTCTCGAAGCTGAAGATCGGGAATGCACCGCGCTCTTTGGCCATGTTCACAGATGAACGGTAAGCCGAGAGAGCAAGTGTCTTGTGAACTTCAACAGAGAAATCGGTTGCGATGTCGCTTCCATACTGAAGTCCCAGGGCTGCAAGCATATCGCCTTCACCTGTGATGCCGACACCTGTGCGGCGGCCTTCAATTGCTTTCTTGCGTATGTTTTCCCAAAGTTCTCTTTCAACACGTTTTACTGTTTCAGGTTCCGGGTCAGCATCAATTTTGGCAATAATGGCATCGATCTTCTCAAGTTCAAGGTCGATAATGTCGTCCATTATTCGTTGTGCATAGCCTGCATGTTTTTTAAACAGGTCGAAGTTGAATTTTGCTACGGATGTAAACGGGCTTTCAACGTATGAATAGAGGTTTATGGCAATAAGGCGGCAGCTGTCGTACGGACAAAGAGGTATCTCTCCGCACGGGTTGGTGGAAACGGTACGGTAACCAAGATCGGCGTAGCAGTCCGGTACCGACTCACGAATGATAGTGTCCCAGAAAAGGATTCCCGGTTCGGCAGATTTCCATGCATTGTGAACGATCTTGTTCCACAGGCTACCTGCATCCGTTGATTTTGTTACCTTAGGATCTTTTGCATCTACAGGATATTGTTGCGTGTAAGGTTTTTTATCTATCACACTTTGCATGAACTCGTCATCTATCTTTACAGATACGTTGGCTCCCGTCACTTTTCCTTGTTCCAGTTTGGCATCGATAAACTGTTCCGAGTCCGGGTGCTTGATCGAAACACTTAACATCAGGGCACCGCGGCGGCCGTCCTGTGCAACTTCTCGGGTTGAGTTACTGTAACGTTCCATGAAGGGAACAATACCGGTGGAAGTTATGGCGGAGTTCTTGACCGGTGATCCTTTTGGACGTATGTGTGACAGGTCGTGACCTACACCTCCCCGGCGTTTCATCAATTGCACCTGTTCCTGGTCAATTTTCATGATGCCGCCATAGGAGTCAGCATTACCATCGTTACCAATTACAAAACAGTTTGAAAGGGATGCGATTTGCTGATTGTTTCCTATTCCTGACATCGGACCTCCCTGAGGTACTATGTACTGGAACTTGCGGAACAATCCGTAGAGTTCCTCTACAGACATTGGATTGGGATATTTATTCTCTATCCTGGCAATTTCGCGGGCGAGCCTCCAATGCATGTCATCCGGATTTAATTCGTAAATGTTGCCTTCTGCATCCTTAAGAGCATATTTGTTCAGCCATACTCGCGCTGCTAATTCGTCACCTTGAAAATATTCCAATGATGAATTATAAGCATCATCATGAGTGTACACTTTTTTCATCTGGTCAAATTTCAGGTCGATGGTTTTTACTGTCATAATAGTTATTTGTGTTTAATAGGTTGATAATTTGTGTTTTAACTCTGTGTAGGAACTCCTATTTTCCTTATTGCAATATAGCTATTGATTGTTTTTTTGGCAAACATTTAATATTCGAAAAGGCCTAAAGTTGTCAGTTTCAACAGGTGAAATGATTGATATACAGGACGGTAAAAACTTATTAACATTTAAAAGTTGTCCAAAAAGGGAAATTCCAGTCTTAAATTCTTTGAAAAAGTTTTACGATTTTGTGGACGTCTTAGTGCTGATTGTCAGTACTAACGGGTATGGTTTATTGATCCGGAATAAAGATGGTTCTATTCAATAAAGAAAGTATGTAACTGAAGTTTTTAGCAAAAAAAAGAGCAGCTCAAAAGCTGCTCTTTTCAGAAATATGATAATTATTTTTTAATAGAACCGGATCCTGTTGTCGGTTATATCAGCACTTTTCTTTAGTGCCTCAAAAATGCGGTAATCAACATTGTAGTTAATGCTTTGCTGTAACTGATTCCTTTTAGCTTTTGGATCAATGTTAACTGTTGATTCATTTGTGACATTCACAACAAATACCGCGTTGTTACCCTCAACAGGCTCTGACAGTATGTCTTTTTTACTATTTGTGGCCAAGGCAACCAAGGCAGGCTCGATCCCTGCTCCGGTAACCTGCATGTCGGCATAAGTGATTCCTTCAGCATTCTGCACGTTGACATCAAGTTTCTCGGCAAGCTGTTTAATGTCTGTAGCACCGTTCTTATCTTTTTTGATCTCAGCAATAATTTTTTTTGCTTTTTTCTCTTTCAACAACTCTCTCTTTATCTGATTCTTTACAGTTTCCAGAGGAGCAGGGCCTTTATCGGTTTTTCCTGTAAGTACTGCAATTACAAAATCATCACCAAATTCGTAAATGGGTGATATAGCACCTACTTCGTTTTCAAATGCCCACCTTACAAGTTGTCTTGGTGACTGCAGTGTTCCGATGTTCCTGTCTGTAGCTTTTATATTCCTGCCATAACGTTTTGTCAGGTTCTCTTTTTCCACAGCCTGGTTGAATTTCTCGGGAGTGTTGTTCAATGCTGCAAATTTGGTTGCTTTTGAATAAACGTCCTGATAAGTTTTGGAGCTGTAGGTAATGTCACGTACCAAAGTGGCAAGTTTGTATTTTTTTTTGAGCTTACCCTTGTCCTGAATATTGATGATATGAACACCAAATTGGGATTCAACGATTATCAGGTCACCTTTCTTGCCGTTAAAACAAGCATCGTTAAAAGGCTTGACCATTGTGCCGTCACGGAACCAGCCAAGGTCACCACCATTAATGGCAGAACCAGGATCTTCAGAATTGCTTCTGGCCAGTTTGGCAAAATCAGCACCTTTTTTCAGCAGGTTCATCAAACTGTCAGCTTTGGTTTTCAAAGCTTCGGCTGAGGCTCCTGTTCTCAGTAGAATGTGACGTGCTTTGACCGAGTCAGGCATCATTTTTACATCAACCAGCCTTGTAAGTTTGTATGCATCGTTCTCCAGATAAGGGCCGTAAACATCTCCTATTTTAGCAGTTTTCACAAATTCCTGAAGTTGCGGACTTAACTGCTCAGGCTTTAAGTAACGATCCACATAAGGCGCATCGGAGTTCATCTTAACATACTGTACAGGATCGGTGTTTTCTGCTCCGAATACATCCTTGGCTTTGGTGATCCATTCCAAAGCCATTTTCTTATCCTCTTCTGATGGCTTAACGGCAAAAGTCACATATTCGATGTCTCTTGTTGCTTCCTGCTGGAAATCATTTATGTTTTCATTGTAATATTTCTCAATGTCGGCATCTGCTATCATAATAGCACTGTCAGGCACAGATGTGTACCTTTTGGCAATGAAATCAAAATCAACCTTCCTGGATCTTGCCTTCGCTTCAGACTGTACCTGCTGGTTTGTTACATACATTCCTTTTTTCAGCAATGCTGTGTATTTTTCATTAATGCGCTGATCAATGATCTGCTTTTCGATGAAGTTCCAGAAGAAACTTGCTTTGGGATCCCTGTCTTTTTGCTTTAGGAATGCTATCAGCTGAGTACGGTCAAAAACTCCTGTTTGAGGGTTTGTAAAGATCTGGCGTATGGTAGGGTGAACATTTTTACCTGTTACCATTGTTAGTAACTCTTCTGAAGTAACTTCAATTCCAAGTTCCTTTGCTTTTTCTTTTATCAGTGTCTCAAAAACCAACTGGTTCCATACCTGATCCTGGATCCTGTTTACTTCAGCTTCGGTAAGTGATGTTTTGCCTGACTGTAGTTTTGCAAATTCTTCCTGCTCATCTATCAATGCCTGGTATTCCTGAATCGAGACTTCTTTACCGTCTATGTCAGCGACCTGTTGCTGAGAACTCCTGAATAAAGAACTGCCGGACTTGAAAAAGCCCGTGAAAATAAAAGCGAAAAGTGCTATTCCGATAATAACAGATACTAATACTCCTGCTTTGTTCCTAATCTTCTGTAACGTTGCCATTCTGTTCTATAATTATTTTAAAAATATGCTTAAAATTTCAGGCTACGAATATACAAAAAAAACCGTACGCAAAAAGGTTACTTTTTGTTATTGTGAAAATAATGTTTTGCCGTGCCGTAATTTGTTGTTAGTCAGTCTTTGGTACGGTTATTTTCACAAGGTCTATTTTTGAATTTGTAGCTTCCAGTATCTTGATCCTGAATGATTCGATCTTAATTTCATCGTTAATCTTTGGAATAGACTCGAAGAAATAGAGTATCATTCCTGCCAGTGTTTCATAATTTTCCGATTCCGGCAGATTAATGTTATATTTTTCATTTATATAATCTATCTCCAGTCTTCCTGAGAATTTATATTCATTCTCGTTCAGTTTTATTTCTACATGTTCCGATACATCATGTTCGTCGTCGATCTCACCAAAAATCTCTTCCAGGATATCTTCGAGAGTAATGATGCCGGCAGTTCCTCCGAATTCATCTACAACAAGTGCAATGCTTTTATTCTCTTCAGTGAATTGTTTCAACAATACATTGGCCGACATCGATTCCGGAACGATTAAAATGGGACTTATGATGTTCTTTAATAACTTTGGTTTTTTGAACATCTGTGAGACATGAACATAACCAATTATGTTATCGATGTTTTCTTTGTAAACCAGTATCTTTGAAAAGCCGGTCTCAACAAATTTCTTTTGCAGTTCCTTGATATCCTCATTTATATCAACGGCCACAATATCCGTACGGGGTACGATACACTCCCTGATCTTTATCTTGGAGAAATCAATGGCATTCTTGAGCAGTTTAAGTTCCTGTGGTGTAGCCTCGTCCTCTTTGTCGTGCTTTTCATGTTGAGACAGCAGATTGTCCAGATCTACCCTTCCGAAAGGAAGTTCATCAGTTTCACTCGGGATATTTACGCCTATTCCCACTTTCATCAACATCCGCGAGATAAATATTGTAGACATGGTGATGGGATAGAACAATATATAAAACAGTTGTAGGGGTATTGCAAAAAGGTTAAGGATAAGTATTGGGTTTATTCGGAAAAGCGTTTTGGGCAAAAACTCTGCTGTTACCAGTATTATAATGGTAGAAATAATAGTTTGTATCAAAAGTACCATAAAATCGGATTCGATGTAAATCATTATATACGGCTCTATGAGTTTTGCCATTTGCAGACCATAAACAACAAGTGCTATATTGTTACCGATAAGAAGAGTAGTAATGAAAACAGAAGGCTTTTTCGTAAACCGTTCGATCAGCTTTCCGAGAAATGGAAATTTCTTTTTGTTAAGTTCAATGAGAAGCTTGTTAGATGAGATGTACGCCATCTCACAACCTGAAAAGAAGGCTGAGAACAATAAAGCAAAGAAAATGATCAGCAATTCGTTCATCTATGAAAAATAATTATTCTTCTATTTCAACTATCCCTGTAATATTTTTTATGGTATAGTTCGAAAGGTCGTCTTTCGATTCAAAACCTATGCCATTAATAATATCTGATTTTGTGGTGATTTTTACATGCTTGTCGGAATATATTAACTTTTTCTTCATATCCCAAAAAAGCTGCTCGGTATTCAGTATCTCACCTTTTTCGTTTATCGCTTCAACATTGTTATTCAGTTCCCATAGGTCGGTTTTGGAGTAATGCCTGGCATTGTTGCATTTTATCTGGGCCGATATCTCTCCATTCATTTTGTACGAAAGGAAATGTAATCCTTTGGGAAAATCATCATAAGGCTCGTCAGTGTTCTCATATCTGATTAGAAGAGGGGTTATCAGCCTGTGTTTTACCCTTCCTGAATCAAGCATTGTTGTTTCAAGGTTCTCAACAGTGAGTGTGGGAACGTCCATTTGCTCTGTCAGGGCCTTTATCTCTTCCGGGTCATTCGATTTACAAGAGGTAAAAAAAACAGATACAGCAAGCACAAAAATCAGGCTTGCTGTATCTAATATGTCGATTACCTTGTATGTAAACTGAGGTTTCAAGGTTATTTCTTTTCACGGACTTTTGTGGTCTCATTTATCCATCCGCCGATATGATATGTTCCGCTGATGTTCACATCTTTCTGGAAGAATATATCTTCTTTGTTCGGGAAGTGGGCAGAATAAATATTAATCAATTGCTGTGCTTCATCCGCAACTTCCGGATCTACTTTTTTCGCTTTGATGAATTTGTCAACAGCAGCCCAGTAAACTGTACTGTGTTCAAATGCATCTTTGCCGTAATTTTTGGCAGTAGCGGCATAAGCTTTGCCAATAAGAATGTATGCAGCACCATTTTTAGGATCCAGAGCAAGTGCTTTTAAGGCAGTAGCTTTTACTTCAGGATATTTTTTCTCTGAAAGGTAAAGCAGTGCCAATTTTGTTAAGAACCTGGATTTTTCTTGCGGGTTTTGTTCAAGGTTAATGGCCTCTTTACAGTACTCCATTGCTTTGTCCATGTGCTGAGTCTTAAGGTTCATTTTGAACAGACCGTATGCTGAAGATGCCGATGGCTCTATTTTGTACAAAAGCTCTGATGTTTTGAAGAACAATTGTGATTCTTCACAGTCGTTTCTTGCGAGCAGGTGATTTATACGTTCCAGCCAATCCTTGTCTGTCTCACGCTGGCTAAGCTGAGGACCAAAGATCTTTTCTATGTTCTCACAGCTTGCAACACCACTTGTGGCAAACATCTTGTCGATTATTTCTTTAATTGCCTGTGCCTTTTCTTTTTTATCACCGGAGAGTGAGGCTATTTTTTTGTCAAGTATCTGGGTGACTGTATTGTAGTTTCCTACTACTGCCTCTGCATCAAGGTCACCTTCTTTGAACCTGTTTATACTTGCAGTGAAAAATGTAAGCAACACAGCATCCTGTGTCTTTACGCCCCTTTGTTTGATGGCATCATCGAGCATGGTAAATGCCTCTTTTACAACGGCAGGGTCATTACCTTTATATTTCAGCATCGCAATAGCCTTTTTGCCAATAATGTAGGGTGTAGGATATTTTCTTGAGTTACCAAAATACTTTATCCTTTGGTCATATATCTGCATAAGCTTTTTGTAGTACTCTTCTTTTTTTGCAGGATCTTTTGCTTTGTCCAGGAGAGCTTTGTACATGTTTTCCCCGTGTTTGTAAATGTTGGAAGTTGATTTTGGACACTCATCAAAAGCCTGCTGCCAGTATGTAAGGGCATCAGAATAGTTCTTCTGCTTGTAATACTCATTGTACAAAGACAGGTTTTTCAAGCATCGGATACTGTCTTCGCCGTGTCCGTATTTAGACCCGTCTTCAACACCTTTTTGTGCAAACATGGTTCCTGCTGAAAGGATCAGTCCCAGGATCAATAATAGTCTTGAAAATTTAATTAACATGATGGTCAAGTTTTAATATGTTTATATTTAATGATAGTTTTTTAATCAAACTTTTGCTTCATGAACCAGAATTCATGTAAGGTCAAGTTTAAGTATATCCTAAAATAATTCTCTTTCACCAATCCGTACTTTGTTGTTCCTCTTTGTCCTATTTCAAAAGACAAATTTACGGAAGTTTTTGAACGTTTCAATGGTAAACCTCCTCCAAAACTTATGCCAAAGTCTTCAATCTGATGATCGTTTAATACAAGATAGTCGTTAAGATAGTGTGCGCCTAACCTGTACCTGATCCTTGAGAGATATGTTTTAGGGTTTCTGTCGTTAGGTATAAATTCCACTCCCAGGCCATATCTGGTGCGGTTTGTGGTTTTTGAGAACTCATCCGGGAATGTGATATCTCCCCATGCACTGTTTGTGTAATCGGCAGCTACGGTCAAAGTGTTCTTAATGTTGTATGAAACGCCAAATCCAAAATAAAGAGGCATGTCCAGGGCATGGTTGGAAAAATCGCTTTTCGTGTATGACAAAGTGTCGGCATCAATGAAGAGTTCGCCCTCTTTTTCAATGGAAGTACCGCGGGCAACAAGCTCTTCAGCATAACCGTTAAGAGGTGTTTTGGGGCTGAATGTGGCACCGATAACAAATGATTTGTTCTCTTTTACCGGAATAGTAGCCTGTAATCCAAAATCAAAAAACACATCATTTACATGGATATTTTGTTTTCTTCCGTAGGATAATGCATCTGAATAATCCAGATAGTCTATCAGGTTTATGCTCGTAAGATTACCCCACATATATGAGAAATGAAATCCAACTGATAGGAATTTTATGGGTTGAACAGCTAAACCGACATAAGCCCTGGTGATAGAACCACTTCCGTTTGCTGCCTGATTTACCCTACCCCACAGATCATTATCTATGATTGTGGAAAAGTTGTATCCCATACCTGACTGCGGTCTTATGCCTATTGAAGCTGCTCCCCAGCGTGCCAGGGGAAATCCAATAGCAAAATACTCAAAGTTTATATCGCTGAAATCAGCTTTGTCATTTGGGCTTTTAAATTTTTGATAAAAGCCTCTCAGCCCCGCTTCAAAAAAGAATGATGAGGAGTCCATGGCTGTGTAAGATGCGGGGTTGAAATCGTTGAGGTGCCCGTTCGAACGCAGGGCTATGCCCGTACCCCCCATTGCAGTGCTCCTTCCGTATCCCCTGTTCTCTAGTTCACCTAGTCCGTACCTTGAGTATGGAGAGAAGGTATATTTTTGCGCATGGCTGTTTGAAACGAAAAAAACTATACCAGATAATATTATAAAAAGGACTTTGTTAATTCTATCCATTGTATTCTAAAATTCTATTAAGACCCGTCAACACTAAATTGAGGTGTACAAAGATGCGTTTTTTTAATTTTTTGACAAAAAAATTAGCATCTCCACCTGTAAATATAATTAATATTTCAGGATATTTAACCTTAAGATGATCTATGAAGCATTCCATTTCATGTACAATGCCCCACTGTACACCTGCGTGAATAGCCTCTTCGGTTGATTTTCCTAAAAGTTCCTTTTGTTCCGAAAAATCAGGAAGGGGAAGTCGGCTTGTAAAAGTATTTAACGCCTTATATCTCATTTGCATGCCCGGAGAGATATTCCCGCCATGGTAAATCCCGTCTTTTGTCACAAGTTCGTATGTTATGGCGGTACCGGCATCGATTATCAGAATGTCCTTGTCCGGATAAAGAAACGTTCCTCCCGCAACGACGGCTATTCTGTCTTTACCCAGTGTTTCGGGAGTTTTGTAGTCTATTTTAAAAGGAAGGGGAGTTTTATGTGACAGGGTCAGGTAGTCAGGGATAACAGCAGATAATCCGTTAATTAATATGTTGTTGTCAGGTGCGATGACAGTAGAAAGTATGCATTTCGAGATATCGTACTTTTTAATGAAATTTTCGAGCTTACTTTTATCAAGGATATTGTATGAGTCAGAATGAACAAGCTGCCATTTATCAAAAACTCCAATCTTTATCTGTGTATTTCCCTGATCTATTATTAAATTCACGAAGTTTCTTTGATGATTTTGTTACGACTGACAAATATAAAGAGATTTTATTATTAATGTTATATCTTTTGTGTTCGATTAAATCAATATTGTTTTTACATGCGAAAAGTACTAATAGTTGAGGACGACAGATTTATTTCCACTATCCTGGCAATGTTTCTTAAAGATCTAGGGCATGAACTCATTGGCAGGTGCGAAACAGGCGTTGAGGCAGTTGAGATGTGCAGGAAGGAGAGGCCTGATGTTGTTTTGATGGATATCCATATCGAAGGCAAGCTGGATGGAATTCAAACTACCGAAAGGTTGAAGACAGAGTTTGATATACCGGTGATATATGTGTCGTCCGATACAAGCAGTTATGTTATCGAGAGGGCCATTGTGACCAACTCATACGGTTTTCTGGTGAAACCGGTAAACAAGAAAGAGCTGGGCATTAGTATCGACCTTGCTTACTATAAGCATAAGGTGGATGTGGAGCAAAAGGAGCGTGAGCGGGGGTATCGTCAGTTTATAAGCGAGTCGCCCGTGCCTATTGTTATCGTTAACGACGGGAAGATACAATACCTTAACAAACTCGCCCTTGAAGTGGTATTTAAAACTCATTACATTGAGGATGTTCTGCTTCAGCCGTTCATGAATTTTGTGGCCGAAGAGGACAGGGATGTTGTTGGCAGGTTGTTTGATGATTTCAGTGCTGCAGGCCAGTGCTTCAAGTGCCAGACAATACGATTTCAGGATGTACACGGGCGTTACAATCTTGTTGAGATAGATGGTTCCGGCGTTAAGTTCAACAATAAGAACTCCCTTCAGGTGATCATTCGCGATGTGTCGGAGGATATGGAGATACGCAACCGCATGGAGAGTTATCGCACTGCTTTGATAAAGTCGGGTGTGCCATTCGTGGTCTCCTCTCCTGAACTTGATATCATTGAGTCATGTTTCGAAGGGGAATTCATGGAGCATGGCCCCGGACTTAACGGCAGGACGGTAGAAATTGAAACTTCCGGCGTAGAAAAAGATGCATTTAAAAAATTGGATGAGCCGGCACCTGTTCACATAAAAGTTAACGGTCAAGACAGAGGCTCGTTTGAAGTTATGAAGACCCTTGATTTTAACGGTAAGATATCTCAGTTTGTTTTTGTTTCGCAGAATTCGTGATGCTTTTAATTCTCCGGCTCAACTTGATACACAAAGCCGTGAATGTCGTTTAACAGGTGTTTGAGGTCTGATATCGAACCGGCATCTTTAACAAAAAGATAGAGTTTTTCTTTCCCTTCTTTCATCTCCGCTTTTGCAGGATTGCTTTGCAGCCACTGCAGGATCAGTCCGAATTGTGGAGAGTTGTAAAAATATGAATCCTGATTCGATACAAAGTACAGATACAGTTTATTGTATTTGAAAACTATCTTTTCTATTCCCAACTGCTTTGCCGTGATCCTTATCCTTACAATGTCGAAAAGGATGACTGCTTTCCCGGGCAGCGGCCCGAAACGGTCGGTAAGGTTTTTCTCGAAAACGGCAATGTCCTCTTCGCTGTTCAGGTTGTCCAGTTCACGGTACAGGTGCATCCTCTCAGCAATATTTTCGATGTAGCTGTCGGGGAAACGCATCTCCACATCCGTTTCTATGATACAGTCAGAAACAAATTCAAGCGACTTTTTCGCCTTCTCTATATTTTCTTCCTTGAAGAGGTCTTTGTACTCAGTGTCTTTCAGTTCCTGAACAGCTTCGTTCAGTATTCGCATGTATGTTTCGTATCCGATATCGGAGATAAAACCGCTCTGTTCGGCGCCGAGGATATCGCCTGCTCCGCGAATGTCAAGGTCCTGCATTGCTATGTTGAAACCACTGCCAAGATCGGAGAACTCTTCGATAATCCTCAATCTTCGGCGTGCCTCCTGCGTCAGGGTTGACAGGGGAGGGGCGAGCAGGTAGCAGAATGCCTTTTTGTTGGCACGGCCAACCCTGCCGCGCAACTGGTGAAGTTCGCTTAAGCCGAACCTATGGGCATTGTTGATGATTATGGTGTTTGCATTGGGAATGTCAAGCCCCGACTCGATAATGGTTGTGGCTATCAGTACATCGTATTCACCGGCAATGAAATCAAGCATTATCTTTTCCAGCTTAGGGCCTTCCATCTGGCCGTGTGCCGTGATAACGCGTATCTCCGGCAGGATGCGTTTTATGAGCATTTCTATCTCATAAATGTTCTGCACCCTGTTGTTGATAAAGAATACCTGGCCGTTACGCTCAACCTCGTAAAGTATTGCCTCTTTGATTATCTCTTCATTGAATGTGTGAAGCTCTGTGTTTATTGGATGCCTGTTTGGAGGGGCTGTGTTGAGTATTGACAGGTCGCGTGCTCCCATCAGTGAGAACTGCAGTGTTCGGGGAATAGGCGTTGCTGTAAGGGTCAGGGTGTCGACATTGACCCTTATGTTTTTCAGTTTCTCTTTCACTGATACCCCAAACCGTTGTTCTTCATCGATTATCAGCAGTCCCAGGTCTTTGAACTCTACATCTTTTCCAACAAGACGATGTGTACCGATGATAATGTCAAGATGGCCCTCCTTCAGGTCTTTTAACGCTTTTCTGACGCTTTTGGCTGATCGCAGCCGGCTGATGTAATCAACAGTTACCGGAAAACCTTTCAGCCTGTCTGTGAACGTTGTGTAGTGCTGCAGTGCAAGGATGGTGGTCG
>JALVJU010000592.1 GCA_027034005.1 Marinilabiliaceae bacterium | reverse complement strand
TCTAAATTAAACACAATTGACTGAAACTAAAAAAAATAGACTATCTTTGCACGCTGAAACCGCCGAAAAGCATTTTGTGCTTAAAAATCAAACAATAATTACTCCCGGTGGTAAAATGACATTATGCAGAAATTTATAGAAACCGGCCTGAACCAGGAAATCTTACAGGCCATTGAAGAGATGGGCTTCGAAGAACCTACCCCCATACAAAGCAAAACAATTCCGGAACTTTTAAAAAATGGAAATGACCTTGTGGCCCTCGCACAAACAGGCACAGGCAAAACAGGTGCTTTCGGGCTCCCTGTGGTACAGATGGTCGACACATCGGACAATGACGTGCAAGCACTTGTGATGTGCCCTACGCGTGAATTGTGTTTGCAGATAACGAAAGACCTAAAGGCATTCTCAAAATATACGGCCGAACTTGAAGTGACACCTGTTTACGGAGGGAGTGACATTCGTACACAGATCAAGGCGCTGAAGAGGGGATCGCACATTGTTGTGGGAACACCGGGACGGCTGAACGATTTGATAAACAGAAAAGTACTTCAGTTGGGAAACCTCAAGTGGCTTGTCCTTGATGAGGCAGATGAGATGCTGAATATGGGCTTCAAAGATGATCTTGAAACTATACTGGAGCAGACCCCTTCAACAAGGCAGACACTGCTTTTCTCGGCTACCATGCCAAATGCCATCGCAAAGATTGCCAAAAAATATATGAACGACCCGGTTGAGTTAAGGGTTGGAACAAAAAACTCGGGAGCCGAGAATGTGAGACATGAATACTACATGGTACATGCCAACGACAGGTACAAAGCCCTGAAACGTATCGTTGATGTGAACCCTGATATTTATGGTATCGTTTTTTGCCGCACACGACAGGAGACAAAAGATATTGCCGACAAGCTTATCGCTGACGGTTACAATGCCGATGCTATTCATGGTGACCTGACACAGGCACAAAGGGATATAGTGATGCACCGTTTCAGGACCAAACATCTTCAGCTTCTTGTTGCCACCGATGTTGCAGCAAGGGGGATCGATGTGAATGACCTGACACATGTGATTAACTACAACCTGCCTGATGATGCTGAGATCTATATCCACCGCAGTGGCAGGACAGGCAGGGCAGGTAAAAGCGGTATCAGTATCTCCATAGTTCACACAAGGGAGATCAGAAAAGTAAAAGAGATAGAAAAGCTTGTTAAGAAACCGGTGGAACGTAAGTTTGTACCTACGTCGGAAGAGATAGCCCAAAAGCAACTTTTCCACTTTATCGACAAGGTTGAGAAAGTTGATATCAGCGGAGAGGCCATCGAGCAGTTCTTGCCATCTGTTTACAGCAAACTTGCATGGCTCGACCGTGAAGAGCTTATCAAGAGGTTTGTAACGCTGGAGTTTCAGCGGTTCGCCGATTACTACAAAGACGCTCCGGATATCAATATTTACAAGGATGAGCCAACGCATTTTAAGAAAAACCGGTTTTCACGATTGTTCATCAATCTCGGTAAAGAGGATAATCTTTCCTCAAAAGATCTTATCGGACTCATAAATAAAAATGTAAGGGCAAGAAATGTAGAGATCGGAAAGATCGAACTTTTGAAAAATTTCTCTTTCTTCGAGGTTGATGCCGAATACGAGAGAGATGTTATCAAGGGGCTGAGTAAAGTTCCCTACAAGAAGAAACGAATATCCGTTGAGCCGGCTTCGCCCAAACCGGGTGGAAGAAGCGGTCGCCGAAACAAAGGCCGCAGACGCAGATAAAATACAAACAAAAAACTCTCCGAAATCCGGAGAGTTTTTTGTTTGCGGTTACTCCTTGATGATAGGAGTAAAAACAATGTCTTTGTACAGCATTTTAATTAAATGCGGGCTGGCCTGACAAAACAGCGGGCTTGCGCGAGAGTGAATTGAAAATTGCTTAGAAATAAATCGAAGGCGCTTGACGTCAAAATGCGATAGCATTTTATACTTCGATATTATTTCATGCAATTTTCAAGAGCGTGGAGAAGCTTTGTTTTGTCTTGATTCTTTGGTTCTTTCTTATCAAGAAGAAAGAACGTAGGATGAAAAAGACTATTACCTCACAATTTTTAATCAGTTTATTATTTTACTCCTTGATGATAGGAGTAAGAACAATGTCTTTGTACAATATCTTTCCATGGTCGCCCTGCAGGTAGATCGGCCCCGGCTTCAGTTCATCGGAAGTGATAGCTCCTCCTGTGACTCCCTCAACAGGTTGGTTGTCGATGATCTTTTTTCCGTTCAGGATAACCGTCAGGTGACGGTCACAAAGTGTGATATCCATATCCTGCCACTCTCCCGGTTTCTTTTCTGCTGACACAGAAGGAGTGATGCGGCTGTAGAGTGCTCCCATGTTATGGCTGTCGAGCGGCTTGCCATAGCTGTCAACAACCTGAACCTCATAAATTCCTCTAAGATAGATGCCGCTGTTGCTGCCTTTGGGCACATTTACTTTTAGTTTCAGGTTGAAATCCTCGAATTCCCTGTCAGTCCTTAGGTTACCGTAATGTATGTGAGGCTTTCCCGGTGTTTGAACTGGATTATTGATCAAAACTCCTTTTTCAACTCTCCAGCCGTTTAC
>JALVJU010000591.1 GCA_027034005.1 Marinilabiliaceae bacterium | reverse complement strand
AGATTTTCTGCTTTTGTTTTGCCTTTTGTGGTTCAAGTACATCAAGAACCTTTTGTGAGATCGGTACATTAATATTGCTTTTTTAATACCCATTGTTATTTTGTTGATTTTGTCGTACACCCCCCGAATTTAAAACTACAGTATCATCCGATTTCTTTTACTATTTTTGCATCAAATGGCAAGAAGATGAGAATAGATATACTTACACTTTTCCCCGAGATGTTCGATGGCCCGTTGAGTGAATCGATAATGAAAAGGGCTGTGGAGAAAGGACTTGTGGAGATACATTTTCACGATATCAGGGACTACAGTGAAGATAAACACAGGAGGGTGGATGATTATCCGTTTGGCGGAGGGGCCGGTATGGTGATGAGGATAGAGCCCATTGCAAGACTGATAGAGGAACTTAAAGGGCAAAGGGACTATGATGAGATAATTTATACTACACCTGATGGTGAGACATTCGACCAGCGCCTGGCCAACAAGCTTTCGCTTTCGGGAAATATCATGATACTGTGCGGCCACTACAAGGGCATAGACCAGCGTGTACGCGACCTTTACATTACAATGGAGATATCCATCGGTGATTTTGTGCTCACAGGCGGTGAGCTTGCCGCAGCAGTGATGATAGATGCCATAGTGCGGCTTGTTCCGGGAGTTATCTCCGATGAAACATCTGCCCTTACCGATTCATTTCAGGATAACCTGTTAAGCCCTCCGGTTTACACCCGTCCTGCTGATTTCAGGGGGCACAAGGTGCCTGATGTCCTTTTGAGCGGCCATGAGAAGAAGATAGAGGAGTGGCGCGAACAACAGGCCTATGAGCGCACCAAAAAACTCCGTCCCGATCTGTTGGAGTAGTAAGAAAGTTAAAAGTTGAAAGTAGAAAGTAGAAAGTTCAAAAGTGTAACCACTAACCTTTAACCCCAATCATCGTCTGCACAGTGAGCGGTACGGGCAGTAATCGCATTTCTTCTCGTCCGATGTTTGAGTGAAAGGGACAGCCGGGTCGAATATCTCATCAAGCAGAATATTTAATTTTTCTGTGAACTCTGTCATCACATCTTCGAGCAGAACGGTTTTTTTGTTGGAGATGATATCTATCGAAGGATTGCTTTCGTATAGGTCTTTGATGTTAAGTATTCCCGGCTGATATTTTCTAGGGCCCTCGTTTAGGTATAGCATGTACGAATACATGAGTGTCTGAAAAACAGCTTTTGTCTTCGAATGTTTTTCAGCATCGAACAACTGACTGATATCTTTAAAATTGTTTTGGGACGAACCGGTCTTGTAGTCTATCACCCTGAATATTCCATCTTTCATGTCGAGGCGGTCGATGTAACCTTTCATGTTCACATCATTTTTTCCGGTGGATATTACCGTCAGTATCTTCTTCTCAAGGTCTTTGATGGTAAAAGGCGTGCTTGCTTTTTCAACTTTAAGGAACTGAACGATGTACCGTTGTACCACTTCAAGTATCATTGAATTTTTCCCGTACAGGTTCAGGTAGCCGGTTTGTCTGAAATCGAAACTTGTAAGGTTCTTTTTAAATGCCTCGGAAACAAGTTGTTTGATATGCCCGGTGTTTTTTGTCAGTTTGTCCAGGTCGGAGTTGTTGACCACTTTCCCGATAAAAGGTTTGTAAAGCTGTTCTGCCACATCATGAAATATCAGTCCGAAAATACGGGCATCGGCATCCTCTGTGATCTCATCCGGCTCACTGATATCGGCAACCTTGCTATAGTAAAACTTCATCGGGCAGTCGAAATATGTTGAGAGCGAACTGGGCGAAAGACTTTTACTTCCGTTGTCAAGGAATTCGTTCAGGCTGTCCAGGACGCTGCCTGTTTTGTGCGTAACGATGGGGGGCGAGGGAAGAAGGCGGACTTCTTCGGTATAAGTTTTTTCTTTGATTCCGGCAGGATAGAGGTATTTGAGCAGATAGAGGAACCGGCTCATCTCGCCAGAATTGTTTTCCCTGCCAGATGTAGTGTAAACAAGCGATACCTTCTTTGCACGATGTATCAGCCGGAAAAAGTAGTATGAAAAAATATTGTCCTGATATTCGATGGTTGGCAGTTCAAAGCCCTTGCGCAGGGTGTATGGGATGAATGTGTCGGGCGGGGAAGTTCGCGGGAATATGCCTTCGTTGAGGTTTAGGATTATCAGGTTTTCAAAATCGAGGGCCCGGGTTTCAAGTATGCCCATTATCTGTAGGCCTGCCAGCGGTTCGCCTTCGAATGGCACTGTCTGGAATTCAAGCAGCTTTTTTAAAAGCTTGAACCAGGCACCCGGTGTTATCTCCTGCTCCTGTTCGCTCAGGATATCCTCAAGTCGGTTGATAGTTTTGTAGATGGTGTATATGAACTCACGCTCAATGATCTTTTCTGCATTATCTTCCAACTTGCTGAAAATCTTCTCATAAATGCTTTTCAGGTAGGATGAGATGTCGGAAACGTCATTGATCTTTTTGAAGATAAGGGAGAACAGGTCATCGTCCTTGAACTCTGATGTCTCGATGAACAAGCGGTTTTTCGTGATGATATCTTTTAAAAGCTCTTTGCTTCTCTCGGGAGACAGAAACGACACATACTGATGCTGAAGAACAGGAACGACCA
>JALVJU010000590.1 GCA_027034005.1 Marinilabiliaceae bacterium | reverse complement strand
TCCGGTGACTACCCTACCGTAATGGGAGTCACCGGATGACTTTTGTAGATATTAAAAATTAGGCCTAAAAACTGAAGTTAACTTTGGTTTTTAGGCTTAAATACTTTAGTTTGGGAAAAAATGGAAGAAAATATTTGATTGAAAAATGAAAAGAGTTTTTGTTTTAATACTTCTTTTTGCCATTGCGCTGCCCAATATTTTTGCCTGCCGTTTTACCATACGTGAGATTGGATATACCCGGTTGAACATTGAGAAATACCGCGTTGTGTTGAAGGGCGATACGGCAGGGTACGGTAAATTGGTAAAGCAGTTCAGGGCACTTGCGTATGGCTATTCGATGAATGCGAACATAAGTTACACTGTTTTGAACGAGAAAGGCAAAATGCCGGAACTAACCTGCCTTAACGGAAACGATGATGTGATAGTCAGAGAGGAGGTTGTTACTGCGCAGGATATCCGGGAATTTTTCAAAAAACTGCTGTTCTCGCCTTTGCAAAAGATGATGTACAGTCAGATTGGCAATGTATTTGCCTTTGTTGTGGCTTTTCCCGGGGAGGACAACGTGGCTGTGAACAATATAATCGATAAGGCCTTCAGCCAGTTTCAGAAGCTGATGCCCAACCTTGACAAAAAGGTTGATGAGAATATTATGAAAATTGTCATTCCACAACTGGAAAGGAAGGAGGAAGCGCTGGTGATGCGTGCTTTGGGAATTGACCCTGAAAGCAAACAATCATCCGTGGTAGTAATTTATGGCAGGGGCAGGTTGGCCGATGAGCCGTTGAAAGGGGAAAAGATAACCACACACAATCTGCTCAACCAGCTTGTTACACTTGGTACCGACTGCGAGTGCGGCATTGACCTCAGCCCGCTTCTTCGCAGGGCTATCCCTTTTAACTGGGATGACAAGATGAGCCAGGCCGTTGCCGATATGCTTGATATCGATGTGGAAAACCCCATGGTGCTTACCGAGATGTCACGCATACTGTCGAAAGAGCCGCTAGAAACAGGTAAGAGTGAATTCTCATTTGCACCACAAACCATTGACCTCGATAAGGAGCTGAATAAAGGCAAGCAACAGGAAGATGTTGTGGTTGAAAAAAGCAGTCCTGCCTTGAAAGTTACTGCCTTGATAGTTGGCGCTCTTGCTCTGCTGATAATCTTTGCGGGTATCGTTATGTTCAGGAAGAGGAAATGAGGTAAGCTTGTACTCTTTCTCCTCACCTCATTGAATGTGTCCAGTTGTAACGCATTGATTTAATGTTTTTTTTCAGATTGATCGGAAAAATGAGGATTAAGAGGGAGGCGAGGAAATCACAGGACGCTCAAAGGTTTTACAAGCTATTCCCATTAAAACTTCGATTCATCCGACGGCAGGAGGATAACGAACGTTTGGGGAATACGGCATACTCCCCTCGGTGTGGCTCGAAGCCACGCCGAGGGTTTGAACTGTGTATTGGGAGTGCGACTGCGAGTCGCGCCCCCAATAAATCCGCAAAAGCGGCAGCGCCGCGCAACATCTGTAGAAAAAAGGCAATCCCGTTTTTGTAAGGTGCGTGGCACCGGGATATTAAACGGGGTTGAACTGTACCGTCTGGCTATTGCATTCGGGCAGGTCTACCTGGCTACGCAGTTAGACAGGCAGGATCACGGCATGGGATGTTCCGGTGCTACGCACCTTTAGACGATTACCCTCGGTGTGGCTCCTAGCCACGCCGAGGGGTTCAGGGGCAGTATTGGGGGTGCGACTTG
Source organism: Marinilabiliaceae bacterium (assembly GCA_027034005.1). Taxonomy (GTDB): domain Bacteria; phylum Bacteroidota; class Bacteroidia; order Bacteroidales; family Marinilabiliaceae; genus JAADEM01. Next base: position 19,955 of record JALVJU010000590.1, on the reverse strand, counting down.
GAGTCCCGCTCCCAATAAATGCACAAAAGCAGCAGTGCCGCGCAACATCTGTAGAAAAAAGGCAATCCCGTTTTTGTAGGTGCGTGGCACCGGGATATTAAACCCGGATGAAACAGTTGGGCAGGCACACGGAAGAAATGTTCCGGTGCTAACGCACCTCAGATTTATCCGTGATTTATGTTTCTGAATAAATGATATCCCGTGTCAATCTTTTTTAACGGTGCTGTCTGTGTGCTATACCCGGATTAAAAGTCAACAAAAAAAGAGCCTCTCACCGGACTCGAACCGGCGACCTGCTCATTACGAGTGAGCTGCTCTACCAACTGAGCTAAAGAGGCTTTTTAGTGTGGCTAAATTAAAAACATTTTTGTTTTCCGGCAAATGCTTTTACCGTGTGCCTTTTTCCTTGATGCATCCGCTGCGGTATGCTTTAAGCAGCATCTCAAGGTCTTTGATCTCTTCCTGTAAAACCTTACCCACATCTGTGTCTTTAACACGTTTCCTTGCAGATGAGTTTTCAAGTATCTGCAACGAAGAAACGATATCTATCTCCTCTTCAATGGCCTTTTGTTTCGACTCAAAAGGTTCGTGGGATGCAAGTATCAAACCATAAGAATTGTAGATGAGTGTGTACCCGGCAATTCCCGTAACAGACTGATATGCCCTTGACAGGCCTCCGTCGATGACTATCATCTTACCTTTGCCTTTAACCGGGTTTTCACCTTTTTTCAGTTTTACCGGAACGTGGCCATTGATGATATGTGACCTCTCGGGATCAAGGCCGAACTCAGATAATATTTTGGTACTGAGCTCTTCCTTGTCGCGTAACTGGAAGTATGGGTTGCTCTCTTCCTTGTGCGTCTCTTTGTTGTCAATGAAATAGCGCTCGAAAGTGGTCATGCGTTTCTTGCCGAACAGGGGAGAATCCGGGCCCCTCCAGAGGTACAAGAGGTATATGTGATATTTTGGTGTTTCCTCGTTGGTATGCTGGTAATATGCCTTCCTTACTATCTCGTCGAACTTGTCGAGTAGCGCTTTGCCTGCGTATTTTTTGCCCTCTATCTCCACAACCTGAAATTCTCCCTGTTTATTCATGGGGATACATCCGTGAAACAGAAGATTTGAGTTGTATTTCAGGTACATGCTGCCTTTGTTGATCAGGTATCGGAGATGCTCCTGCATCTTATGACTTGAGGTAAATGAGTTTTTTAATCTTTCCATCACATCCGCCTCCTGGGCTGTCAGTTTGTACGGGTTTTTGGGATTTAATGTGGGAAAGTTCGTGTCATTTAGGGCATACTCTTTTCCCCCTATCAGCACAGAACCTTTTTTCAGGTCAATTTTTTCCAGTAGCAGTCTGTCGTTCATGTTCAGCTCCGGATGTTGTTTAATGATCTGCCCTTCGAGTTTGAACTGAATGACAGCAATTGCTTTGTGCATCTGGGACACAAGGTATATCTCATCCTCGTTGTATTTTTCATTACCTGTGATCTTTGGACGGAATGCATTGCACGGATCATCCTTGTATGTCTGCATGGCAAAGGTGGCAAGAGGAAGTAGGTTTATCCCGTAGGCATCTTCCACCGTGTCGAGATTGTCGTAACGGGCTGCAATGCGTATAAGCGTTGCGATCAGTTGCAAAGAGCCCATGGCGGCGCCCATCCATACGATATCATGATTTCCCCACTGAATATCGACTTCCCGGTGTTGCATCAGCTCGTCGATGATGAGGTCCGGGTTTGGGCCACGGTCGAATATATCACCAACAATGTGGAGCCGGTCTATCGTAAGTTTGCGTATCAGGACGGACAATTCGATGATGAATTGCTTTGCCCGGCCCGTGCTGATTATGGTATCAATGATGCCATCGTAGTAGTGTTGCTTGTTGACGAGGTTCTCATTCTCGTGAAGGAGTTCTTCTATCACATAGGCAAAATCACTGGGGAGTAGTTTGCGCACTTTTGAGCGAGTGTACTTTGAAGATACGTTCCGGCAGACTTTAATGAGGCGGTGCAGGGTCAGTTTGTACCACTCGTCCACATCCTGTTCCTTCTTTGTAATTTTTTTTAGTTTTTCTTCGGGATAGTATATAAGTGTGGCAAGGCCTTTCATTTCCGAATCGCGGAGGGTATCCTTGAATATGTCGTTTATCTTTCGTTTTATCACACCGGAGGCATTGTTCAACAGATGTGTAAAAGCTTCGTATTCTCCGTGTAGGTCGCTCAGGAAATGTTCTGTTCCCTTGGGCAGGCTGAGAATGGCTTTAAGGTTGATGATCTCAGTACTTGCTTTCTGGATGGTAGGGTAGTGTTTTGCAAGCAGTTTTAGGTAGCGCAACTGTTCTTCTGTATAGTTCATTTTGTTTGGTTTAATTGAATATTAGGAGATGCGAAGTAACAAAAACAGACAGAAAAAGTAAATGCTATTTTTATGTTTTACAACAACGATGTGACAGAATGGTGAGAAATGGTTATCAATAACTTATCCGGTGGTATTAAATATATGAGTTGCCTGGCGATGTGTGTACGATAAAATCCATTTTTATGCAGATTTTCCCACGAATGGATATGCGTGTGGTGGGAGAATAACACAGAGACACTGAGTTTTTTTGCACCGCAAAGGCGGAGAGGCGCGGGGAATGGCCACCGACCTGGCCGACTGATCGGTCAGGCTTGTCTGACTGCGCAGCCAGGCAGGCGGGTTGCATGAATTAGATTTTTATAGTTTTCTTTTTATGTTCTCATAAGGTTCAGATACACCGTAAAGAGGGAAAGTGGTATGTGAAATTGTTATGGAATAATATTGCCGTTTAATGTCTCCTTTATTATTTCGTGGATTTTGGGTGATATAAAATTCGTATTTAAGTTAGTTTCCGTAGCAGAAAAAAAATACAACTCTGTGTCACGGTGTCTCTGTGTTCTTCATTCGTGTTCCCCCCGATCAATCGCGTGGTGCGGTTGTCATGATTTTTGAATGCTGCGCCTCAAAAATCCCGCCAACCACGTTTGATTCTCCTGATTCCTAACCCCGCCCTTGCGGACGGGGTTATGGTTATTTTGCCCCGTTGGGGCTTTTGTAAACTATTAATATCATTAATGTTTTGGAAATATGCGATTAACGGAGTTTTATCAAATAAACGAATAAACGAATAAACGAATAAACAAATTATCAGTTAATGCCCCTTTTTTATTTCGTGGATTTTGTCGTACCCCCGGTGCTGCCTGTCGATATATCTTATTTTTTTATTTTCTTTGTAGATATTAATATTTGTTTTCAAAACATGACTTCAGACGGAAAGATACAGGATCAGTTTCTTGCTATTCAAATTGTTGCAGGCAGGGAAGATGCATTTGATTTTATTTTCCGTAAATATTACAGAAATCTATGTGCCCGTGCTGTTGCTTATCTGAAGGATGATGACCTGGCGCAAAGTATTGTTCAGGACTGTTTTGTTGCTTTCTGGGAGAAAAGGAAGGAGTTTAAGGATGTCAAAGACCTTTATTCGTATCTCTCTTTTATGGTTCGGAACAGGGCCGTAGATCATCTGAGAAAGGCAGAGACAGAAAGAAAAGCAATGCAAAGGGCAGGAGCCGGTAAAGAAGAGGCAACCGTTGAGAACTATGTGATATCTGAAGAGTTTGAAACCAAACTTATGGAAGCGGTGTCAAAATTACCTGACCGTTGCCGTACTGCATTTGAATACTCCAGGTTCGAGGGACTGAAATATTCCGAAATTGCTTCAAAAATGAATATTACTACCAAAGGGGTTGAAGCATTAATGGGAAGATCGTTAAAAATTTTAAGATCGGAACTATCGGATTACCTGCCTGTTATGGTTCTTCTAATGGATTTATTTATAAAAAGTTAATATTTCATGTAGGGTATGAGCGTTGATTTTACGTCTTTAATGAAAAGATAGTAAAAACAGATGAGCGAAAACCATGAAATATTAATAGCAAAATATTTTGCCGGTGATGCTTCCGATGCGGAACAAAAACGCATTGAAGAGTGGATAGGGCAGTCAGAAGAAAACCGCAAAGAGTTTGAAAGGTATCGTCTGCTTTGGGAAAAGACGATGAACGCAGCATCTTACAGTGATGAGCAGGTTGAAACTGCACTAAAAAATACCAAGAAACATATTCAGGAATTCAGAAAGTCAAGGATGCTGATGTGGTTACGCCAGGTAGCGGCAGTGTTGGTTGTTTCTCTTTTGTTATCTTCAATTTATAACTATCTTATCATAGGAAGAGCTTTAGAGGGAAGAGCTAAGCAGGTTGCCATGCAGGAGATTACAGCTCGTAACGGCATGGCAACAAAGGTAGATCTTCCTGACGGATCTACAGTCTGCCTTTTCCCCGGCAGTAAATTGTCATTTCCCGTTGTATTTGCAGGGAAGACTAGAGAGGTACATCTGTCCGGAGAAGGGTATTTTGATGTTACCCACAATGAAGAGCTTCCTTTTGTAGTGAAAACAAATATCATAAATATAAAAGTGCTTGGTACAAAATTCGAAGTGAAGGCAAATGCGGGTGAAGATCTCCTGGAAACTGTGCTTGTTGAAGGAAAAATAAGACTTGAAAAAGAGGTTGAAGGGAAGGCCGTTAAGCTAAAAACATTAAAGCCGGACCAACATGCTGTTTATATCCCTTCAAAAGATAAGCTGGAAGTATTTAAAGAGAAGGACATGAATAAGCATATCGGTTGGGTCAACGGAGACCTGGTGTTCGATGCCGATCCTATGAAAGATGTGATACAAAAGCTGGAGAAGTGGTACAACGTAGACATTGAGATCAAAGACAACCGGTTGAAAAAATATAAACTTACGGGTACTTTTAACGGGGAAACATTGAAGGAGGTTCTGGCATTACTGCAATATTCGTCAGACTTTAAATACCGGATAACCGAAAGGAAGATCGAAAATGGCAATTACATAAAAAGAAAAGTAATACTTTATAAATGATCAATTAACTAAAATGCGGAAGCTTATGGAAAATATCAGATAGAAACACGAAAAAACAGGAAAGTGCTGCAACACTTTCCTGCAATTAAGTAAAACCGCCCTGCTGCAACAGGGCTAAGTCTAACAAATTAAACATTACAAATTTATGAAAAAAGATTTATTTTATGACTGGAAAGTCTTAGAATGTTTCAGTCGAAAAGCGTACCGTATTATGAAGTTGACACTGTTCATGATGTTGGTTGGCATATTGAATGCTTATTCCGGCAATGTATTTTCACAAAGTGAGAACATCTCCGTTAATATGAGGGATGTTTCTGTCAAGCAGGTCCTCAAGGTACTTGAGAGCAAAACAGACTACTCGTTCCTTTATAATGATGAGTTGGTGGATGTTAACAGAAAGATCAGTGTTACTGCAAAAGACGAATCCCTGATCCAGGTCCTTGATGATATCTTTTCAGGGTCTGATGTTACATACAAGATTATTGAGAACCGTATTATCCTTATACCTTCGAAGGAAGATATTATGAGGGCAACCCAGCCACAGAAGGAGTTTACCGTTACCGGTAAGGTTACGGACAAATACGGTGACCCGATACCGGGCGTTTCGGTTTATATCAAAGGAACGACCAAGGGTACTATCACAACTGTTGACGGCACTTATTCGATTAAAGTAGGAAGTACTGATGATGTTCTGGTATTCAGCTTTATCGGGTTTGTTAATCAGGAAATCACAGTTGGTAACCGCGGCACTATAGATATCACCCTTGTAGAACAGGTAACTGATCTTCAGGAAGTTGTTGTTACCGGTTATGGAACTGTAACAAAAGAGGCATACACAGGATCAGCATCTGTTGTGTCAGCAAAGAAGATAGCAGAGCGCCCGGTAGCTTCCTTCCAGGATGTGTTGCGTGGTAATTCTCCGGGAACTATCGTTACCGGAACCGGACAGCCGGGTGTGATGAATACGGTAAGGTTAAGAGGAATAAGTTCTATGAACGCATCAAATGCACCGCTGTATGTTGTTGATGGGGTGATAATAGATATATCAAACATATCCGGTAATAGCCAGTATGCCATTAACCCTCTGAATACACTGAACCCGTCAGACATTAAATCGATAACTGTGCTGAAAGACGCTGCATCAGCTTCCCTGTACGGTTCAAGAGGTGCAAATGGTGTGATCGTTATCACTACCAAGCAGGGTAAGAAAACAGAAAAACCGCAATACACAGTGGATTTCCAGGCCGGCGCTGCAAACTTGTTTTATGCAAGCAAACCTGACCTTGTGAATGCAGATGAATTCACAGAGTTGTGGCTTGAAGGTGAGATGCATTATCAGGTAAGAAGAAGGACAGGATACGATGATTTCTTCCCTGAGATTAAAAAACTGTATGAGGACAAAGATAACTATTACATAAGTGGAAGAAATTATCATGATTGGTATGAATATGCAAAGCATCAGTTTAACAGTCATTTTAAAATATGGAACCCTTACGAAGATGAGTTTTATGATTATGATTTCTTTGGTGCGGATGCCGATAAGCTTCCTGATGTAAATTGGTATGATGAAGTAACACGTACTGCCCCATTCCAAAAGATAAATGTTTCTACACAGGGCGGAAGTGGCTCCATGAATTACTATGCTTCACTTGAATATTATAACCAACAGGGTATCCTCATTGGCAGTGACCTGCAGCGTTATTCGCTACGCATGAACCTTTCATCAGCGCCCAAGGGAGCGATCTTCCACTGGGGACTTAACAATTATGTATCATACAGTGATCAGAACGGTCCCCGTTCAGGTGCATACGGTTATGCTATGCCGCAATATACCGCTCTTGCTATCGCTCCTGTCGCTCCTGTCTATCTTGACGATGGATCGTACAACTTCCATTTGCCCAAGAACGTGAACAACAATCAGAACCCTGTGGCTGTTGCAAATATCAATGAGTACAAACGTCCACAGACAAATATCATAACTTCAGCATGGATACAGCTTAATTTTACCAAATGGCTGAACCTGACAAACAGGGCGAGCCTTGACTATACCTATGCTAGAAGAAGGCAGTGGTACAACAAGGACTTTGGCGATGGGTTAAAGTCCAACGGTTCTCTTTATGAGCGTGATGCAAGGCGCAGGAAGATAATGAATACAACGCTTCTTAATTTTAACAAGACATTTAACAATAAGCATAGCATTAACGGTTATGCCGGTGTAGAACTGGAAGATATGAAGTATGAGTATGTTAATGCTACCGGGAAGAATTTCCCGACAAACAAAACTCCTTATCTCAGTGTTGCAGCCACTCCGGCATCAGTAGGAGGTTCCGGCTCAACTTATGGAATGTTTTCATTCCTGTCGGCAGCCAATTACTCATATAACAGTAAGTATTATCTGTCAGCCACTTTCCGTAGTGACCAGTCATCACGTTTCGACAAAGAGTACCGTACAGGTAATTTCTGGTCGGTATCAGGAGCATGGCGTTTGTCTGAAGAGGCATTTATGCAAGGGCTTGGGTTCCTTGATAATCTTAAGATAAAAGCAAGTTACGGAACCAACGGAACACTGCCTTCTTCTTACTATGCATGGCAATCGCTTTATTCGTTTGGTGCCGATTATATGCTCGAACCGGGTGGAGTGCCTGCAAGTATTGCAAATACAAAACTTACATGGGAAGAGAACTACATATTCAACCTGGGATTTGAAGCCAGGGTATTCGACAGGTTGAACCTGAATATCGAATATTACAACCGAAGGACGGAAAACCTTCTTCAGGACCTCCCGATATCGGCCACAGCCGGCTTTACCTCAATGCTTATCAACTCCGAAGCAAGCCTGCATAACAGTGGGGTTGAGATAGATATGAATTCTGATATCATCCGTACTAGCGACTGGGTGTGGAATTTGAACGTGAACTTTTCAACTTTACATAACGAGATATCAGGTCTCAAAAATGATATTATCGGATCAACCCAGATACTGCGTAACGGTGAGAGTTATTACACATGGTTCATGCCTGAATGGGCTGGGATAGACCATGAGACCGGTGAACAGCAGTGGTATTACACTGATGAAAACGGCAATAATGCCATTACAAAGAATTTTTATGAGGCAGAAAAACGTATTCTTGGCAAAGCGTTGCCAACTATCAATGGGGGTATCTCGACATCATTGTCATGGAAAGGGCTGGAACTGAGCATGCTGTTTACTTATGCAATGGGAAATAAAGTTATTGATTACACAGGACGTGTTGCAACCAAGAACGATGGTTACCGTGACTACCGAAATATAGAACGTTCACAGCTTGACCGATGGACACCTGATAATCCGCAAGGAAAGAACCCTATACGCGTGAACTCAAAAGGAACTTGGGGACGGTACCGGTCATCACGCTACGTGTATGACGGGGATTATATCAAACTGAAGAACATAAAACTTCAGTACTCTCTTCCTCAATCGATGGTTAAGAGTTTAAGAATTCGTAACATAAGTGTATTTGCACAGGCAGAGAACCTTTGGGTTGCCACAGAACTGAAAGGTTTTGATCCTGAGATATCATTGAGCGGTTTCCGTTCACCGGATCAGTATCCTACGGCTACTACATACACAGGTGGAATAAAAATTAATTTCTAAAAAGTAAGAAAATGAGAAAAACAATATTAATAATTGCAATATCAATACTGTCACTTACTTCGTGTGAGGATCTATTGGATAAAACACCATATACGGCAATCCCTGATTTTGAGATGTTTACCGATGTTGAAGGTGCACAGGGAGCGTTGAACGGTATCTATAATCAGATAACAAGTTCAAATTATTACGGAAAGTTGATCTATGCTTTTGAAGGTTCCAAAGGGCCCGACTTCTGGGTTGAGGATACCGGTAACCGTTTCGAGACAGAGAATGGTTACAGGGAAACATCTGTAACGAGCGGTTATGCTACTGCTGCATGGACTATTATCTACAAAGTGGTATTCCTGTGTAATAATGTGCTTGCAAATATCGACCTGATCGAAGGTGATGCAGATGAGATAAACAGGATAAAAGGTGAAGTTCTGGCGCTTCGTGGACTTGCATATTTTGATCTTTTGCGCCTTTTCGCATATCCTCCTATTTTTTCAATCCAGGGAGGAGCTAAGTATAATGATAAATATAAGTGGGGCGTGCCGCTGATCTTATCACAACAGGAGAATATCGATGCTGCTACCAATCCGCCGAAGAGAGCAGAAGCCGAAGTTTGTTACAACCAAGTGGTTAAAGACTTTAAAGACGCTATTGTAGCTCTTAACGGTATCAGGTCATCGAAAGGAAGGGTTAATTATCATGCCGCTAACGGATTGTTGGCCAGGGTATATCTTTACATGGGCAAATGGTCGGATGCTGTTAGTGCAGGCGAATTGGCCATTACCGGTTCCGTGATACCCTACGATAAGTATAACACTACTTATTATCAGCCATACAACAGTGAGAATATCTGGGAGCTTGATTATTCAGAAACTGACAACCTTGGTTCCAACTCTCTTAATTACCTCATGCGTAATCCTACCATTAACAAACCGGGAGATCCTGATGACGGCAAAATAGCTCTAAATATTGGATATGCCGGATATGCCGGAAATATCTATCTGAGGGCAGCTTTGAGGGAAATACCTACCGATGTGCGTCAGTATCTGATTTGTGACAACGAATTAGGTCCTGAAACAGGTATCAGGAAATATATCGGTCAGAACGGAAATCACAACGTTTTCAATATTACTATGATTCGTTTGCCGGAAGTTTATCTTACATTGGCAGAGGCCTATGCTGAAATGAATAACCTGAGCAAAGCTGAAGAGTACATGAACTATGTTCATGAGCCGAGGACAGGTCTTTCATATGCTGCTTCCTCCAAGGAACAAACCATTAAGGATATCTTGGCAGAGCGTAGAAAAGAGCTTGTTGTTGAGGGGCATACATTCTGGGACCACTTTCGTCGTAACATTCCTTTCGACCGTGAGCCTAAGGGTAACGTGAACAGCGAATCGGCACATATTGACTTTACCGAGCCGCAGGTTGTTTACCCGATTCCACAGAACGAAATGGAATCCAATCCAAATATAAGAGATCAACAAAATCCGGGATATGCAGATTATACCGGTGATTAAGATGTCTACATTCTTTGTAGAATACAGGTTTTATTTTAATTAGTGAAAATTGGATAGGGTCGCTTGAATATTTGGTAAAATAATTTGAGCGGCCCTGTTTTTATTTTATGTGTATATGAAATGGATAATATTTTACTCCTTGTTTGTGTTTATCTTTGCAGGATGCGAAGATGCAGTCAGGGTGGAACAGAAAAAGATTGAAGAGGAAACAGATCACATATCCAAGATGATCGACGGCCCTTATGTCTTAAACAATGGTACAGGATTGATAAGCTATACGGCCGATTATTATGGCAATACGGTTTCTGAGAATGTAAAATATGGGGATACATTAAAAGTCATTGTGCCTTACCGTGAGCCGGAAGTGTTTTTGTTCATGCTGAGGAAAGATTTTACTGTGCCTGATGCTGAAACGGAAGGAGGGGATAAGATATTTGCCACATCCGATATCGAAGGAAATTATTATGCCCTTACAAAACTGCTTATTGGCAACGGTATCGTGGATGAGAAACTGAACTGGACATTCTGGAAGAACCACCTTGTTTTTGACGGCGATATGGTTGACCGGGGAGAGTACGTAACCCAGGTTTTGTGGTTGATGTATAAGCTTGATCGGCAGGCGCAGAAGGCCGGGGGACATGTTCATTTTATTCTGGGCAACCATGATGTGATGTGCATGGCGGGCGACAGCAGGTATGCCCGTGATAAATATCTTGATATGGCAGTAAGACTGAATATCGAATACAAAGAATTGTATGGAGAAAAGTCTGAGATAGGACGCTGGATGCGCACCCGTAATGCCATAGAGAAAGTAAACGGATACATATTCGTTCATGCAGGTATAAGTTCTGATGTTCTGGATCTTGATATGTCGTTGAAGGAGATGAACGGAATTATGAGGCCCTACTACGGGATGAAAATTACAGATACCGTACCTAATGATGTGTACAAGCTTTTTAAAACATCCGGGATCCTTTGGTACTGGGGTTGTCAGAATAGCAAGTCCGGCGCCTACCCTAAGGCAACAGATGATCTTTTGGAGAGGACCCTGGCACGCTATGGTGCCAAAGCAGTTGTAGTAGGCCACTGCCTTGTGGATAAGATAGAAACAAGATACAGTGGGAATGTAGTCATGATGGATGTACACCATACCTAAAGGAAATTCTTCTGACCTGACGTTCCAGGCATTGCTGATAGAGAATGATAAAATTTACAGGGTTGACAAAAAAGGAGGTAGGGTGTCATTGAACTAATTTGTTATATTGTAAGGGAAATAAGTATTTATTGTGGTAAAAAATATTGAAGATCAGGATTTAATTTTTAATTTAACCTTAAATCCTCAAGGGTGTTTCGTAGCGAAAGCCTGCCCGACTATTACGGTCAGGGGGCCTGCCTGGTTGAGCAGTCAGATCTACCTGATTATGCAGATAGATCTATCTGGCTACGCAGCTAGACAGACAGGCAGGCGCAGTGAAGGAGCATAGCAGGCGTAGCCATCGCTACGGTGAGAAGCTTCGAGCGAGCATTTCCAATAATGATGTGACTTTGGAGGTTGCAGCAGAAAGACTCTTGAGGAATTAAGGTATAAAAGCATTTCCCATTTAGGGATAAAGATACCTGACACTATTAAATGAGACATCGGATTTATTCAAAATAAGTATATGTGCCAATATAAGATAATATCATGAAAAAGTTTAATCTCCTGATTCTGTTTCTCATCGGTTTTACTTCAGCTAATGCATATACCGGTGAAGTCATTAAATCTTTTGATACTCCCGGGAATTATCCCACTGGAATTTGTTATGACGGAAAAAATTTGTGGCTTGCCGACAGGGAAACCGACAAGTTGTATTGCCTTGATCCTGAAACGGGCAAAGTTATCCGGAAGATAGAATCCCCATCCTACTGGCCTATGGGACTGGCCTGGGACGGAGAGTATCTGTGGAATGCTGATTTCAGGGGCAGGTCTGATAAATCGGAAGACCGTGACGGTATGATTTTCAAGATTGACCCGAAGGACGGAACCATTTTACGTACGCTGCATGCCCCCTCAAGCAGTCCCAAAGGGCTGACATGGGACGGCAAATACCTGTGGTGCGTTGATGACCGTAGTGATAAAGTGATACAGTTCAGCACTGTTGACGGCACAACTATCAAATCATTTCCATCGCCTTCAAAAGACCCGAAAGGTATGACCTATGACGGCAGGTATCTTTGGATCTCTGACCGTGAAACAGATGAGATTTACATGGTTGACCCGGAGACGGGTTTTGTGTTAATCATTATGGATGCCCCGGGCAACTATGTTCACGGGCTTGCCTTCAGCGAAAATAAAATATGGGCAGCTGATCATGAAGATGATAAGGTTTATAAGCTTAAGATCAGGGACGATGTTAAATTTGTGAAACAAGACAAACAGCTTCATAAGGTAACGTTCAAACATAGTGTTACCTGTTACGGGCCGGGCAGGATAAAGTCCCTTGATGTTTTTGTGGCCCTCCCTGCCGATCGTGTGAATCAGGCGATAAAAGAGATTACTTACAATCGTAAGCCTGATGATGTGATAACTGACAAGTGGGACCAGAAGGCCGCTTACTTTAAGTTCAGGAACCTGAAGCCGGGAACAAAGACAGATGTGAAGGTTACTACTGTTTTTGAATCTTATACCGTCAGATATTTTATCTATCCCGAAAAGGTTGGTCTGCTTGAGGATATCCCCGAGGAAATCAGGCAAAAATATCTTGCGGATGATGAAAAATACCAGATAAGCAATCCTGGTATTCAAAATACGGTTAAAGAGGTCGTAGGGGATGAGACCAACCCCTACTGGATAATGCGGAAGATACATCAGTACCTGATAGGACATCTGCACTACCTGATGGACGGGGCCTGGGATACTGCTCCTACCGTGCTGACCAATGGTCACGGATCGTGTTCGGAGTACTCCTTTGCTTTTATCGCCCTATGTAAGGCCGCTGGACTTCCGACCCGTTATGTAGGTTCTACATGGGACAGGAAAGAAAAGGCTTACATGGACGATGTTTATCATCGCTGGGTCGAGGTTTACCTGCCAAACTACGGCTGGGTACCTACCGATCCTACCCATGGTGACCGTACAAACCCGCGCGACCAGGCCTTCCCTATAGGATATGTGAGCAATGCCGCACTTATCACAACACAGTCGGGCGGAGGATCAAAAACAATGGAGTGGACATACAACAGCAATGAAAGGTACGTCACAGAGCCCAAGACAAACCTAAATATTACCCATTTTGCCGATTGGGATAAAGTGGAAGAATAATAATGCAGGAGAGTACTCCGGCGTCAAATTATAAAAAATGAAAAGACATTTACTTATATTGGTTTTCCTTGCTTTTGCAAGTACTGTTCAGGTATATTCCCAGAGCAAGAAGGATAGGGAATACATTAAAAAACAGTCAAATGTAAAAAAGCTTATGGAGCTATCTGAAAAGTTTCATAAATCTTATGTTGAAGGAATGTCAAAAGCAGGCAGTTTGAAAAGCGTGCATGTAAATAAAAGAGGGAAGATCGGCTACTTGTCGGGTTTTGACAGGAACGGTAACCCTGTGTATGATTACGATGATAACTACCATGCCGCGGTAACAAGCAAGGTCGATGTGATAAGAACAGGCGGGACAAGCAAGCTTGACCTTGACGGTTCAGGTGTTGAAATAGGTCAGTGGGAAGCTGGCGGGTTGCCAAGGGTGACACATCAGGAGCTTACCGGACGGGCTGTTCATGCCGAAGAATCTGAGACATCGAGCCATTCAACGCACACGGCCTGCACAATGATAGGAACAGGAGTTGATACTCTTGCCGGTGGAATGGCGCCCGAGGCAACGGTCCTTTCGTACCGGAGCAACGACGATGAGACGGAGCTTGCAGCATTTGCTGCCGGTGGCGGGATAATCTCCAACCATTCTTACAGCACGGAAGACCCGGATGGTGAAGCTATACAGTATGGTATTTACGCATACAGTACGGCCGAGTGGGATGAGATATTGTACAATGCACCATACCTTACAACATGTAAATCTGCCGGTAACGACAGGAACGATGATGTTAATCCTGACGATAACGGATACGATATTCTGTTTTCCCTTGCCGTATGTAAGAACCTGCTTACCATAGGGGCTGTTGATGACATTGATGAATATACCGGGCCGGAGTCTGTTCAGCAGTCCGATTTCTCCAGTTGGGGGCCTACGGATGACTGGCGGATAAAGCCTGACCTTGTGGCCAATGGTGTTAAAGTCTACTCTGCTGATGACGGCGGTGATCATGCCTACCGGGTCAGGAGCGGTACATCCATGTCCACTCCCGTAACATCGGGAACGATAGCTTTGCTGCAGCAATACTATCATGATCTCAACAATGTTTACATGAAAGCAGCCACGGTAAAAGCGCTGTTGATCTGTACAACAGATGAAGCCGGGGAAAATGACGGCCCTGATTTTCAGAACGGATGGGGCCTGCTCAATGCGGAAAGGGCGGCAGATGTGATAACAAAGAATGGAAAGAGTTCGTGGATAAAAGAGCTTTCCCTGCGTGACGGCGCAACATATACACATTTTATTTATGTTGACAGCATGATGCCGCTGCATCTTGCTATAGCCTGGACCGATCCTCCAGGCAAGCCCGAAGAAAAACATGATAATCTGAAACCCATGCTTGTCAACGATCTGGATGTCCGAGTAACCGGTAACGGGAAAGTTTATGAACCCTGGGTGATGGTGCCAAACGACAACAGTGATAACTTTACTGATGCTGCTGTTAAGGGGGATAACTACCGTGATAATGTGGAGAGGATAGATGTGAAAAAGATACCGTCAGGCCTTTATGCCGTGAAGGTTACCCACAAAGGCAGTCTGGAAGGAGGAAGGCAGGACTTCTCGATGGTTATCAATGGCCTGGCTGTCAATACCTCTTACGGAGAGGATATGGAAATGAAGGAAGAAGGGGTTGAACTGTATCCGCAGCCAGTTAGGAACGGGATACTGAATGTGAGGATTCCTGAAAGATTCAGGTCAGCAAGTGTTGATGTGAGCATCTATGATTCTTCGGGAATGCTGGTGAAAACCGGAAGGTATAATGTATTGAATTTTAGTATGGATGTTTCAGACCTCCGTAAAGGATTTTACATTATTCGTGTCTCAGGCAAAGATAAAGTCACTACAGGCCGGTTTATTGTTGAATAACGCAGTATGGAGCTGCTATTGCTTTTTGATGAAATTTCTGAAAATAACTGGATAAATATCTTTTATCTCTGATACACCTGTAGAGTATTGTTCCTGAAATATTTTAGGGTTTTTAGTAAATGCAGGATTATAAAATAATTAATGTATTTTCGCATAAGTAGTACAGTTGTGCGGACACGGGTATCAATGACATTAAGTTTGGCTTTTTTATTATGTTCCTTATGGCAAGCGGTACCTAAATCTAAATTATATAAGTTGATCTTCAATGATTTCTCCCTTCAGTGATGGGGTGAAAAATCATTGAAAATCAAGATATGGACTTTAACTTAACAGCATTGGAACAGGTATTTTGACCATTCAAAACTAAAATTCATAAAAATGAGAAGATTTTTTTATTTTCTGTTCATAATCCTGATTGCCGGTTGCAGCAGCTCCGGGAAAAAGGGAGAGGGAGAAGCTTCCCGACAAGATCATGCCAATGCAAAAAGCACCCACACATTTGAGATCGATTCTGTAAACTTCCTGCTTGACGGGAAACCTTTTCAGATAATCTCGGGGGAGATGCACTACTCACGGATACCGAAAAAATACTGGAGGCAGCGCATACAAATGGCAAAGGCCATGGGATGCAACACGATAGCTACCTATGTTTTCTGGAACTACCACGAACAGGAACCCGGGAAGTTCGATTTCAGTTCAGGGAACCGTGATGTTGCCGAATTTATCAGGATAGTTCAGGAAGAGGGGATGTGGCTGTTGTTCCGTCCCGGGCCGTATTCATGCGGCGAATGGGATCTGGGAGGGATACCGCCTTACCTGCTCAGTATCCCGGATATCAAACTTCGTTGTTCCGACACGCGCTACATGGCGGCTGTTGAGAGGTATGTCAAGGAAATGTCAGATGTGATACGTCCGCACCTTATAACCAATGGCGGGCCGATAATCATGCTGCAAATAGAGAACGAGTACGGCAGCTTCGGCAACGACAGGGAATATATGAAACGCCTGAAGGAACTTTGGGTCAGTAACAGGATAAATATACCTTTTTATACGGCTGACGGGGCGACTTCTTTCATGCTTGAAGCCGGTACGTTACCCGGTGTTGCTGTTGGGCTTGATCCCGGCGGCAGCATGCAGCAGTTTGAGTTTGCCCGTAAGATGAATCCGGGAGTACCAGTGATGAGCAGTGAAACATATCCGGGATGGCTCACGCACTGGAATGAGAAATGGCAAAGGCCGGATACTGCGCATCTGCTGAAACAGATTAGGTTTTTGATGGACAACAAACTGTCGTTTAATCTGTACGTCCTGCATGGAGGGACAAACTTTGGTTTCACGGCAGGAGCCAATTATACTGGCAACGGATATGCCCCTGATGTGACAAGTTACGATTACGATGCTCCGGTAAATGAGCAGGGAAGGCCCACCTACAAATATTTTGCTCTCAGGGACGTGATAAAAAAATATCGTTCCAAACCTTTGCCTCCTCAGCCGGCTCTTATTCCTGCTATGGACATACCGGAGATAAAGATGAATAAGTTCTCTTCTGTGTGGGCCAACCTGCCTGAGCCGGTAAGATCTGTGCAGCCAAAACCTTTTGAATACTACAAGCAGTATCATGGTTTTGCCCTGTACAAAACAAAGCTGATTGGCCGTAAAAAAGGAAAGTTGAAGATCACCGAACTGCACGATTATGCAACTGTGTTTGTTGACGGTAAATACGTGGGTTCTCTGTTGCGCACAAAAGGTGACTGCACGATAGACATTCCGGCCTCCGACAGCAAAGATCCTGTTCTTGAGATATTTGTTGAAGGCATGGGAAGGATCAATTTCGGGGAGTATCTGATCGACCGCAAAGGGATAACCGACAGGGTCACTCTGAACGGGATGACTCTTATGGACTGGGAAGTGTATAACCTGCCGATGGATCCCGGTTATGTTAAACATTTGAAAAAGAGCAGTAAGATTGACAAACGGGGAATATTTTTCAAAGGAGAATTCATTCTTGACAAAAGACCGGCAGACACGTTCATCGACATGTCAAACTACACTAAGGGGCTGGTTTGGGTGAATGGTCATAATCTCGGGCGATACTGGAATGTGGGTCCGCAGCATGCTTTATACTGCCCTGCTACGTTCCTTGTTGCTGGCAAAAACGAGATCGTTGTTTTCGATCTTGAGCAACTGGAGGCAAAATCGGTGAAAGGAGTGAAGGAGCTGTTTTAATTTAGTAGATTTGTAAAATATTTTATTGGCGTCAAAATAAATATCATGACAAAAAGGGTTTATTGTTTTCTTATAGCTTTCCTGGTACTCGGAAGTGCTGTCTTTGCACAGCAGAGCGTCGACAGGATAGTAAAGGAGTTCAGGGATTCCAACAGTTCCAATGTCCTTATCGCGGCACACAGGGGCGACTGGAGACATGCGCCGGAGAATTCAGTGCAGGGTATTGAGAACTGCATTAAAATGGGCATTGATATTGTTGAGATCGATGTGAGAAAGACAAAAGACGGACACCTTGTCCTGATGCATGATGTAACAATTGACAGGACTACCAACGGAAAAGGAAAGGTCTCAGAGCATACTCTCAAGGAGCTGAAACAACTTTACCTGAAAGAAAATCAGGGTAGGGGAGATGCAAAGTTGACAGAGCAGAGGATACCTACCCTTGAGGAGGCGCTTAACGCGGCCAAGGGTAAGATCATGCTTAACCTTGACAAGTCGTACGGACTGATGAAGGAGATATACCCTCTTCTTGTGAAAACAGGCACTTTGGATATTGCCATCTTTAAAGGTATGTCATCACCAGAGCAGGCGAAAGAGGATATCGCGTTCATGAGCGAGCCGGTGAGCTTTATGCCGATAGTGAGTGATGAAAATGAGGATGTGTCCAAAGAGATAAAGAAATACATTAAAAAAGTCCATCCTGCGGCTTTTGAGATACTTTTGCGAAAAAGCGATAAAGTGCTGTTACAGTCAGACTATATCCGCAAACATGGCGCACGGGTCTGGGTAAACACCCTTTGGGGCAGTCTTTGTGCCGGGTACACCGATAAAAAATCGTTGACAGATCCGGATGCCAATTGGGGGCACCTGATAGATAAAGGGGTCAACATCATTCAGACTGATAATCCTGCCGATCTTTTAAAATATCTCAAAGAAAAAGGACTGCACAATTTTTAAAGATTAAAATTTTATTATCGAAGAATGAAAAACCGCATATTTATAGCACTGTTTTTATGTTTGTCCGTTGTGGCAAACGCACAGTATCACGGCCGTGTTTTTATCGATGACAACCGGAACCAGGCATATGACCAGGGTGAAAAACTGCTGGAAGGGATAAAAGTCTCGGACGGTAAAAATGTTGTGCTGACTGATGAAAATGGCAATTACAGTCTGCCGGGATTTAAGCAGACAAGGTTCATCTACCTGTCGGTGCCTGCAGGTTATAAGGCATCGGGCATTTTTTACCAGAAAACAGAGCCGGAAAGGAAAACGTACGACCTTGGCCTGGTGCCTTATGAGCGCACATCGGGTAAAGCACGTTTTATCCAGATTGCCGATACTGAGACTAACGAGTACGGTAAGTGGATAGACAATGTGCGTGATTATGCCGAGTTCAGTGATGTTGGTTTTGTTGTTCATACCGGTGATATATGCTATGAAGCGGGACTTGAGTTCCATGCAGAGTCTGTGAACAGTGAGACAATGGGAGTTCCCGTGTATTACTGCATAGGAAACCATGACCTGGTAAAGGGCGATTACGGAGAGCAGCTTTATGAAAGTCATTTTGGCCCGGTGTACTACTCTTTCGATGCCGGAAATACTCATTTTGTGGTGACGCCCATGCGCAGCGGTGATTTCAAGCCGTCGTACACACCTGAACAGATATACGACTGGCTGGTAAATGACCTCAAGAATACCGACCCTGAAATGAACCTTGTGGTTTTCAATCACGACCTGCTGACTTTTGGCGATGACTTTGTTTTTAAGGCCAAAGGAGGAAAGAGACTGGATTTCAACGAGCACAACCTGAAGGCATGGATATACGGCCACTGGCATATCAACTTCATGAAAAAGCATGGCGACATTGGAATTGTAAGCGTCTGCTCTTCCACTCCCGATAAGGGGGGCATTGACCATTCCCCGTCAAATTTTCTCGTGTTCGATGTGAGCAATGATGGAAATGTTAAAGTGATTCCCCGATACACTTACATAGATAAACATATTACCGTAGCGGCACCTTCGGGCGACGAGCTGCTGATGAGTAGTCTCGGGAGGGCCCTTTTCTCCGTAAACTGTTACAATACTGTTTCGCCGGAAGACAGTGTGAAGGGAACACTAATAAAAAGAACAGGAGAGAAGAAGAGTTTCATGTTTAAGCGTAACACCGACTGGAACTGGAGCGCAAGCATAAAGCTGGATGAGACCTGGAAGAGGCGGAACCTGATACTTTCCGTTGATGTGAAGTACAGGAACGGCCAGACTGGTTCGAAGATACATCTCATTGGTACAGCAGGCAGGAACCTTACCTCTTCGATGTTGCAGGAACGTTGGGTGAGGAATGCAAAAGGCAATGTGTGGATGGCTCCTCCGGTGGAAGCAAACGGCAAGGTCTATGTTTCCACCAT
>JALVJU010000589.1 GCA_027034005.1 Marinilabiliaceae bacterium | reverse complement strand
TCATCATCCTTGTTTTTTGATTTCTAAACTATTTTTATAATTTTGCTTGGGCCTAATACAGTTACTTTTGCTTTCCAAATTTAACTGTGATAATCTTTAAGATTATACCTTAACTCATGTCCTATGAAACCAAATGATAAGAAAGAGCGCAAACTGCGCAAACTGGAGGATGAAGAATGGAAAGACATTCCATATACTGATAAACATTATCAGATAAGTAATTACGGCCGTGTTAAAAGCTTTTGTTATGATCCTATAAACGGAAGAATAATTAAACCCGGTGTAATAAAAGGCTTTTACAATGTCAGTCTTAGGGTTAAAGGAAAAAAGAAATCTTTTCTTGTGCACAAGCTGGCCGCCGAAATGTTCATCCCTAAAGATCATCCTGATCAAAGTGTTGTCATCCATCTTGACTGGAATAAAACTAATAATCATATCAGTAATCTGAAATGGGTTACCAAAGATGAAAGTTACAAGCGGATGCACAAAGTGCTTCAGGAAGCGCGCAAAAAGGCAGGCAAAGTGGTGACAAGTTCAAAGCTTACACCGGAAGATGTAAGTGTTTTGAAAGGACTGCTTAAGAAAGGAGTTAAACAAAATGTTGTGGCTAAGCTTTTTGCCGTTAGCGAAATGCAGGTCTCACGCATTGCCCGCAATGAAAACTGGGCAGAGATAGAACCGGCAACAGACGTTTAAGATACAAAGAACAAACAGATTATTTTTTATTGGGGGTACGACTGATAGTTGTGCCCCCAATATATTTTTTACTCTTTCGAATTGTAGTACTTATCAACTATAACCCTTACGGGATACCATGCTCCAAGCAGACCGATAGTTGAAACCGTTATAAGCACAATGAGGACATCGCTCCATTCCAGGGCAACCGGGTAGGCATCAACAATAAAACTGCCGCCTCCCTGAAATTTAAGGAACCCGAAATGCTGTTGTGCCAGTACCAGCCCAACGCCGATAAAAAGCCCTGCTATTACTCCCACAAGTGAGATCATCCAGCCCTCGAACAAAAAAATTCTTGTTATCATACGCTTTGTAGCACCCATACTGCGGAATGTGAAGATGCTCTCTTTCTTCTCGTAAATGAGCATTGAAAGGGTGCCAATGATGTTAAATGCGGCTATCAAAAGGATGAATGAAAGTATCAAAAATGCCATCAGTTTTTCAAGCTGCATCATTTTGTAAAATGAGGCGTGTTGCTCCTGACGGTCAGCCACCTTGAATCCCGGCCCAAGCATTTTTGACAATTCTTTTTTTATTTTTCCTGCCTGACTGTAGTCCTGAAGTTTCAGTAAAACCGACGACACAACAGCAGTGTCATATTCGAACAATCGCCTTGCCTGTGCAATGTTAATGATAAGGTATCGGGAATCATACTCGATCTGCTTTACCATGAAAATACCCACCGGATCGATATACTCTGTGCGAAAGGCATTCTGTGGATTAGCCATGTTTATCCTGCCTGTACGTCGGGGCGCATAGATAGATAGAGGTGTTACGAAATTGAGCCGGACCGAAAGCTGATCGGCCAGAACATATCCAAGCACACCCTGGTTCTGATTGTTATGTTTTGTACTGAAGATGCCTTCGTGCATGATCGTGTCGATACCTGTAATCTTGTCGAAATTCACATCCACGCCAAGGATAGTGCCCGGCATCTGCCTCTTTCCGAATTTCAGTAATGCATTATCCTCAAGCACCTCGGAATAAGCAACAACTCCGGGTATGCTTTTTATCTTTTCCATGTCCACACTGTCCACAGAGAACACCTTGCCCTTTACCGCGCTTATTTTTATATCGGGATCGAAAGAACTGTAAAGACTGCCGATGAATCCATGCAGGCCGTTAAATACAGACAATACAACGATAAGCGCCGCTGAGCCGGTAAGGATACCGACAACAGAGATCATAGATATCACATTTATGATATTCTGTGATTTCTTTGCGAACAAGTATCGCAGCGCTATGTTGAATGCTAACTTCATACACCTTCTGATCCCCTTAAGGAGATTATATTTATTTTCGTTTAAATGCTCTTACTTTCAGCCCTGTGCCTTTCTTATGTTTCATGATAACATCAAGATAGTTAAGGATGAGGGCAAAAGGCATTACTATCAGATAGTAGAGCGGTAAAATGATGAAAAACAGCTTTGATGCATTGAGCATAAGTATCGGATACTTCATAGTCAGTTTCCATGCAATACTGCCCGGCTTGCCGTAAGTGTATTCGGCCACAACATCTTCAAAGCCGGCCCGTTCAAGCTTTTGCGTTATATCATCGATACCGTAACCGTCCCGCACATGTTCGTCGATAAAACCGCTGACACCGTCACCATGGTCATGGTCGTGATCGTGGTGTGCGTCACTTCCCCCCTGGTCCGAAGGTGTTGAAATAAGCAACATACCTCCCGGTTTCATTGCCTTGTGGAAATTTTCAAAAACCTTTTCGTCCTCTTCGATGTGCTCCATGACATCAACAGAAAGGATAAGGTCGTACCGGCCATCTTCATCCAGTTTTGTCAGGTCGCAGAAATCGAATTTGACCCTGTCGCCAAGGCCGGCTTTAGTGAAAAAAGCATTGCAGTCGTCTATCTGCTCCTGCTTGACGTCCA
>JALVJU010000588.1 GCA_027034005.1 Marinilabiliaceae bacterium | reverse complement strand
AAAGTGGATGTGATCATGAAAAATATAAGCAACAGGAATACTATGTCGGTCATTGACGACATGCTAAATCCTGAATCTACCTTGCTTCTTCTTTTAAATCCCATTATCTTATATCTAAAACCACTTTGTTCCCCAATGTCTCTGCAATATCAAGCACCATGGCTACGTCACCTGTCCTGGCATTTTTATCAGTTCGCATCTTTATTATTGCCTTTTCGTTCCCCGACAGTATCTGTGTCAGTCTTGTCTCGATATTTGCTTTGCTGATCCTTTTCCCGTTTACATAAAACTTCCCTGATGAGGTAACACGCACATTGACAAATTTTATCTCACTCTTTGTGACAGTACTTTTTTTAGGTATTACCAGCTTCAACGCATTGGGATGTATCAGGGTGGATGTTACCATGAAAAAAATAAGCAGAAGAAACACAATGTCGGTCATCGACGACATGCTGAATGATGCACTTATCTTATTTCTTCTCCTTAAGGCCATTTTTTATGGATTGTTTTTAATTGACTATTGATGAATAAAAATGATCAACATGCAATTGTCATTAAATTAGTTTGCCGGTTCGTTCAGCAGGTCAAGGAATTCGAGAGCGTGTGCCTGCATGTTATGCACAACTTTGTCCACGCGGGTTACAAGGTAGTTGTAAGCAAAATATGCGATGATACCTATGATAAGTCCGGTAACTGTTGTTACCATGGCGGTGTAGATCCCGGATGAAAGCAGGCTTACATCAATGTTGTTGCCTGCATTAGCCATGTCGAAGAATGCACGTATCATACCTATTACCGTTCCCAGGAACCCTATCATCGGTGCGCCCCCGGCAACAGTGGCAAGAACTGACAGCCCTTTCTCCATTTTGCTGATCTCCAGGTTACCTACATTCTCAATTGCCATATTGACATCGTTCAGAGGCCTTCCGATGCGTGTTATCCCTTTTTCTATCATGTGAGATATCGGAGTGTCCTGCGACTGGCAAAGGGCCAGTGCGGAATCTATCTTGCCCTCATGGATGTAGTCTTTAATGCGGTTCATAAATGTGTCATCAACCTTTGATGCCCTCTTTATGGCAAAGTAGCGCTCGAAGAAAATGTAGACGGAAATCACCGAAAGCAACAAAAGCGGTATCATTATCCAGCCGCCGCTTATTGCCATCTGCATGTAATCTATAGTAACTTCCTTGGTCTCTTCTGCCGCTTCCTGCGGTATTGCCTGTATTAATAAAAGTAAGTTCATATCTGAAAATGATGTTAATTTTACCCAACAAAAATACAATTAAAATTGATTGTTACATCTTTTTGTTTCAACTACGTGATTTATAACGAATGGTTTTACAAAACATTTTATTCTTCCTCTTTTTTCTCCTTCGTCTGACTTTGCATTACAGCTTCCTGTTTCTTCTTCTTTTTTGCTTCTTTTTTCTTTTTGCCCGTTAGTTTGTCCCAGTAACGCTGCATAAGTTCGCGGAAAGTATTGAACTCTTCATTGAACGATATCCCCACCCCCTGTGTAGTAGGCGATGTTTCATAATAAATGTCATTGTTTGAATGGGTGTATGCTTTGGCCCTGATGGTCCCTTTTTTGTTTAGTTTTACCTCGATGTCAAAGTCGCCGATAATGTTGCTCACATCTTCAGTCTGGTAGTTTCCGTATCCAACGTTGCTGCTTACTGTTACCCAGTTGTTGAACATCTTGGTCGATAGGGCAAGTTCTACCTCATTGCTCGTTATCTCATCGCCCGGCCGGTAACTGAAACCTATATCCACATCATTGCTTATCTGTGACAGCCAGTTGCTAAGTTGGTTTGAGAGCATTTCTGTAGTAGTAACCACGGCTGCATTGGTTCCCGCCTTGCCTGTCGATTGTCCGCCCTCGGGTGTGTAAAATCTGTTAAGAACAAGCAAGGACAGTACCTGTCGGTTGAGTTCCTCTTCTGTCGTGATATATTCATCAATGATGTTCTGATTGGAATTGTTAAGCGAGGGGGTTTTTATCTCGAATTTTATGTTTGGTTGCATCAGCCTGTCAGTAAGTATAAGTTTGACATTGATGGGGACGCGTTTCTGAAACTCTGAACTTTGTGATGCATCCAGGGTGGGAGCCACAAGGTCGTACATCGATGCTTTGAGTTTGTATGTTGCGGTAAGGTCGATGAGCGCATTGTAGGGCGATCCGTCCCATCGTATTGTACTTCCGTGGTCGATAACAAAACGTTTGTTAATCAGATTTTGCAGTGTAAACATGTAATCACCTTCTTCAATGGCGTATTCCCCGTAAAAGAATACTGAGCCTGTTTTATCTATTTTAATCCTCAGATTGCCTCTTCCTGTTCCTTTCAGGATGTCACCCACTTTGGAATCAAATATTACCTGGATCTTTGCATCGGGAGTGAACTCAAGGTCCATGGTAATATCCATTCCTGAAACATCAACATGAAATTCCTTGCTCTTTTTTATTTTATCCTCATCAGTTTTTTTTGTGTTTCCGGTAAATCTGACAAAATCAGTTTCCTGTGCACTCTCATTTTCTTCTAAGGGGATGTAAATTCTTGTATTAGGCTTGGATTTACCTGCAATATTTATTGTTATGTCATTTGTTTTACCGGTAATGGACATATTGCCGTCAGCAAATGCAGTTCCGTAGTACACCTCATTGTTCTTCTCAGTAGTGTTCAATACTTCCATGTTATTTGCATTAAGAGACAGATCATATGTCATATCTTTAAACAGAGTGTGCGTGATGGTTCCTCGGAATACACCTTTGTGGTTGAACCGGTCTGTTACTGTCATGTCTTTGAATATCATCTTTTGCGGTTCAAGTATGATCGAGTCATTTAGCGTGTATGTGGTATTCAAAAGATCGACATTGAATTTTAGAGAATCGGCGTTAACTCTTCCCGTAAGCTCAGGTGCTTTTACCGTTCCGTTGATGTATGCCACTCCTGATGCAGTGCCTCGTATGTCCTGCATTATGTGTCCCAGGTACATGTTCAGGAAGGCTACCGGCAGGCTGTCAAGGTCGAATTTCATATTAACAGCAAGGCTTTTAAGATCGATGTTCCCTTTGCCGTCAAGGGCTTTTCGTCCGTTTTTATCGATCCGGGTCATCATATTGATAGCATCATGTTCTGAGTCAAATTTTGATGAAAGCACAAACTCTCCTACCGAATCGCTGTTAACAACAAAATCCTTTATGTTCACATCACTTGTTATGATAGGGGTTTCAAAAATATTACGAAGATGGATTTCACTGTTTAGCAATCCGCTAAGGTTCAAGTTTCTTATCTTTTGATTCTTAAGGATGCTTCCAATATTCAGATTGTCTATGTAAACATCAAGTTTGTCATCAGATGCTTTTTGCTGAAACCCGTTGATCACAAGCTGCTGACTGCCTGACCATATCCTGAAGTCCTTAACAGAAAAACCTTCAGGATAAATATAGAAGCCTGATCTTTGTATAGTCCACAAACTGTCGCCTAAAATTATTTGTGACGGCTTGATCTTTACGGAGGAGAATACTCCTCTGCTGTTTCTTGAAAAATGAGTGTCGGTAAAGATAGAACCACTGTTTGTTTTCTCATCCCAGTTGTTCCAGAATATGTTAACAACAAGACTATCGTTAAATGCTTTGTTGTGGATGCTGAAATTGTTAAAAGTTAAAGCTTTGCCAAGATTCAGCGATCTGAAATGTGAAGTAAGAGATAATTTGTGCTCGTTTCTTGAATTAAGGTACACAGATATTTTTTCTGTTTTTATGTTCCCGTAATTAAAATGTCCCAGCTCTCCTTCAAGGTCGACATAGTTACGTTTTGTACTAATGGAGCCCATTATCATTCCTTCATCCGAAATATCGATCTTAGGAATGATGATCTTTACCGGTCCGTGCATTCTTTTTAAATTTAATACAAAAGAGAAATCGTTGATGTCTGCCGGTGAATTATCTTTTTCTTTATCGTCGGCATTCAGAGATGGAAAGAAACTGTACAATATTTTATTTACCGATCTTTTTATAATCCTGAAATTGTATGTGCCTGTAATCTCACCTTCCATAAGGTCCGATTCCAGGACAACATGTTTAAGGGAATCTATCTTTTCTGCCACCAGAACAATAGAGTCAGAATGGAATGTTTTTTCATCGGACGACAATGTAATATCTTCTACTCTGATATGGCCGACAAGGTCTTCGATAGCTATACCTTTGATGTTTGTTTCAATATTTAGTGATAGTTCACTGTTTGGCATATGTTTCAGGATGTTGAACTGGGACATTCGCACTCCTTCCAGTTTTGCCCTGAAATTAAACTCAGGTATCTTTGTTGAGAAATCGATACTTCCGTTAAAGTCCAGCATGCCATTTGGGTCCCTTAAAAACACATGCCCGTTGAACTGTTGATTTGCTATCAGCCCACTGAGGTATATGTTCTTATAGTGATGCTTGTTGTATGTCAGTGAATCAACATTTCCTTCCATAAATACCATGGAGCTATTTTTCTGTGAGTGACTGCCTTTAATGGTCATATTCATGGTTATATTTCCGAGGTTCTTTTCATACCCCAGCAGTTCACCTACACTGAACTGTTTTGTCTCAATATTTCCCGCAAAATATAATATGTTACTGTTTTCATCTTTTTTAAATCCAAGGTCTGTTGTGATATCTCCCAGATCTGTCTTTAAGGATCCGAAAGCAACCATGTCCGTAAAAAAACCTGTAAGATTACCCTTGTAGTTTATGGTCCCTAGTTTTGATAACGAAGCAGGCAGGGTCAGCGGTTTCCCGGTTGTTTTTGTAATTATTCTTTTTATGTCATCAACGTCAGAGGAGAGTGATTTTACATTTGCAAATATATATGCCTCTTCGGTGTCTGGTAGCCCGTCAATAGAAAAGTTGAATTTTAATTTTGTGCTTTGACCGATCTGCAGATTTATATTCCTTCCTTTGAGGTTGGAAACCTTGCCTTTTATTAATCCCGAAAAGTGTAGATCCCCTTTGAATACATTGAACTCAGGATAAAAAAGTTTGATATCCCTGTCGGAAAGAGAGCCTTGTTTGACACTCAGGTACACCGCAGCATTCCCCGAATTGTTTTTGATGTTTTTAAGGCTGTCAATATTCCCTGCCAGACTGTTTAGGGCAAGATATGAGTTTTTAGTTTTGAAAACGAAATCTTTTAATTTAAGTTCACCTTTGGAGTAGATCACTTCCGAAGTGATGTTTTCTACCCAAAATCCATTGCTTAGCTTGAAAGAAAGTCCTTTGATCTTCGAATCGACAGAATCTTTATCCAGGTTTAAAATATTAATATCTATGTTAGTGTTGTATGCTTTGAATTTCTTTAAGATATCATTTTTCTTGTTTTCAGTGCCGGAATTATTATAACTTAGTTCGGCATCTTTAAAATGGACATTGGAAATGTTTACTTCCCAGACCCTGGAAGTATCTTTTTTTGTTTTCTTAAAATGCTGCAACAGAAAGGTAAAATTGTATAGAGAATCTCTTTTTGAAATGTTTACTGTCGGGTAATCAAAATCAATCTTATCTATATGAATATATTTTTCTTTGAATTTTAGAGTGTCGAACAATGCATCCAGATGAGATACATATAGTAGGGTATCTCCCTGCTGATCTTTTATCATTACATTGTACAAGGATATTTTATGAAAGGGCTTAATGCGGGCTTTTTCTATCGTTATTTCGGTATTGAATTTCCGGGAAAGCTGTGATACAACAAGGCCAGCCAGCCTGGTCTGGATAGCGGGGATGAGGAAGAGGCCATAAAACATTGCCGGTAACATAAATGTCACCAGAATAATCCCAATCCCTATTTTGTAATATTTTTTTATATTTTTACCTTTTTCAGATTTACACAAAAATAAAAAAAAGAGGCACAATCCGGGTATTGTAAATGCTTTAAAGATTAACAATTTACAATATTTAATATCTTACATAAAAACAGAGCGAATGAGTGTGATAATATTAGGCATAGAATCATCATGTGATGATACTTCTGCTGCGATAATCCGGGACGAGGTAATATTGTCGAACGTTATTGCGAATCAGAGTGTTCATAGTGAGTATGGCGGAGTCGTTCCGGAGTTGGCATCCCGTACACATCAGCAGAATATTATTCCTGTTGTTTCAAAGGCTGTTAAAGATGCAGGTGTTTCGGTAAGTGATATTGATGCCATAGCTTTTACACGGGGGCCGGGTCTGATGGGATCACTGCTGGTGGGAACTTCATTTGCCAAGGGTTTTGCCCTTGCGCGTGACCTGCCGTTGATCGAGGTGAATCATCTTCATGCTCATGTGCTTGCTCATTTTATAAAGGAATCTGACGATGATTCAGATCAGCCAACTTTTCCTTTTTTATGCCTCCTGGTTTCCGGAGGTAACAGTCAGATAATAGTGGTTGAAGATCATCTGGACATGGAGATAATCGGGCAGACAATTGATGATGCAGCAGGGGAAGCTTTTGATAAATGTGCGAAGATCATGGGGCTGCCGTACCCGGGAGGGCCGCTGATAGATAAGTTTGCCAAAGAAGGTGATCCTGAAAGGTTCATGTTCAATAAACCCAGGATAAAGGATTATGACTACAGTTTTAGCGGGCTGAAAACATCCTTTTTGTATTTCCTGAGGGATGAGATGAAAAAGGACGCCGGTTTTATTGAAAAGAACAAGGCAGACCTGTGTGCATCCCTGCAAAAGACCATTGTTGACATCCTGATGGAAAAACTAATAAAAGCATCAAAAGATACGGGGATAAAACAAATTGCACTTGCCGGAGGAGTTTCGGCAAATTCCGGGTTGCGTGAAACAATACAAAATTATAAAGGCTGGAAAACCTTTATTCCAAAGTTCTCGTATACGACCGACAATGCTGCGATGATAGCTGTTACAGGATATTATAAATTCCTGAAAAAAGATTTTACAGGGCAGGATGTGGCTCCTTTTGCCAGACTGGAGTTTTAGCGATTTTATTGTAAAATGGAGGTTTCGTTAAAGGAAAATGGAGTTTTGTCAAAAAAAACGAACACTTTAGCCCTTGGCAAAGTATATAGATATAGTTTTTTTTATACTTTTAGCACAAAATAAAATAAATTGTGAGAGAACGGTTTTTCAGGCAGAATGAAGGTTTTGTTGAACAAAGTGTTGGAGGAGAAACAATTTTAGTGCCATTGGTTGACAGTGTAGCCAAAATGAATGAAGTGATAACACTTAATGAATTAGGGACTTTTATTTATCACATGTTGACTGAAAGAAGATCGTTTTCGGAATTGGTTAAAAGTATTTTGGATGCTTATGATGTTGAAGAAAGTGTAGCTGTCAATGATTTAAACAGTTTCATTTCTGAGGCATTGAAAAAAAAGATTATTTTTGAAGAAAATTAACCTGACCATATTTGATGGAATTAAGACAAAAAAAATATTACAGTAAACCTGCGATTAACATAATTAAACTTGACAAGGTTGTTAGTTTAGGGCCTCCTTCAGACCCCCCTGTTGCTGCACCTGTTGATAAAGACAGGCCTTCGTTTGGCCCTTCCAGTGTTCCTCCTTCTGCTGCAAGCAATCCTTTTGGTGGTTCAACACCGGATTACGGTGATATGTAATTTCCCACATGGACAAAAGAGAACGCCCATATA
>JALVJU010000587.1 GCA_027034005.1 Marinilabiliaceae bacterium | reverse complement strand
GGAACAACTATCTCTGATCTTGTGAGCGAAGAACAGGCGATGTGGCCGTCAAATTGCTCAACATCCGGCACTATCACCGTTTCCCTTCGGTTGATGCCGGCCCAGCAAACTCCTGTATCTTTCTTCAACAGGATGCAGGCCAGTGTGCCCTGATAAGGCCCAACCAGCAACTCTCCTTTATCGAGCAAATAAAAACCTGTCCAGAAAAACCCGGACATCTTATGGTGAAGCAGGGCATTTATTGTTGCCATCCTTGAAAGAGGACTTTTAATGTCCTTCACAAGTTCCTTTATCTGCTCTTTAATTCTGACATATTTTTTTTCTTTGCTCATAGTTGAGTGTTAATTCATGTAACGGCTAAATAAATCTTTTTAAAACAACCTGCCAAAACCAATTTGACAAACATGGAAATTATTAAGATTAGTTAACTTTTTTTGTTATTTTGTCCACTGCAAAATATCTGTGCAGGATCAAACCGGAAAATAACAGAACTATGCTGATAAGAATTCATCCCAACAACCCCGATCAACGGTCCATTGACCAGGTGGTAAAAGCCTTAAAAGACGGGGAACTGATAATTTATCCTACTGACACTATCTATGCAATGGGTTGTGATATTTACAACAACAAGGCAGTTGAAAAAATAGCAAGGATAAAAAGGGTTAATCTAAAAAAAGCCAACTTCTCATTTATCTGTCATGATTTCAAGCAGGTTTCAAGTTTCACCAGGCCATTGGACAACCGTACTTTCAAGCTGATGAAGCATCTGCTTCCCGGCCCTTATACATTCATCCTTCCTGCCAACAGCTCCGTTCCTAAACTGTTCAAGAACAACAAGAAGACTATTGGTATCAGGATACCCAACAACAACATTATTCTTGAAATTGTCAAAGAGCTTGGCAACCCTGTCCTTACAACTTCAATTAAAGATACTGATGACATTGTTGAATACACGACCGACCCCGAACTCATTCATGAAAAATACGAAGACCTTGTCAGCATTGTCATTGACGGGGGATTTGGAGGTAATGAGCCCAGTACCGTGATCGACTGCACAGGTGATGATATCGTGATCATCAGACAGGGAAAAGGTGTAGTGGAATTGTGATAAAAAGACTTAAGCTAAAAATAAAAAGCAGCATCTGCTAACCCAATATGTTAAGTTGGAAACTGTTTTTGATTTTCAATAATCTTTCATCCCACCCCCTAAGGGAGAAATCGCTGAGAATCAACTCAATTAACTACACATCCTGGCTATCCTTATGGATAAGATGAAACAAAAAAACTTAACTTAATAGTACCGCTTTCCTTTTTCCATAAAGAAAGTAGCCAGATGTATCTCTCACTCAAATGAATTCCGAAATTTTATTGCATATGGCTGTAGCCTTTCAAAAAAATAATAAGGTTTCTCGACCCCAACGGGGTCATATCCAAATATCCATGGATTGTTATCCGTGGCGTGTATGTTACATGTAAAACCAACAACCCTGCAAGGGTTGAATCAACCTGACTCCGGCTCATTTAAAATACAATTGCCCGGATAGCTTAATTTATTTGGCGTGAAACTTTAATACAAAAAGATGCAATACGAGATTTGAATTATTGAATCACAAGAGATCAGAACCTACTGCTTCCAGAAAGCAGGGGCAAAAAGCATAAGGACGGTAAACAGTTCCAGCCGGCCCAGAAGCATTAAAAAGGCGAGGAACCACTTCCCGAATGCAGGAATATCGGCAAAGGTGGCACTTGGACCAACATCTCCAAGTCCAGGTCCTATATTCCCCAGGGATGTTGCAACAGCCCCGAGGGATGTCTCCATATCAAATCCCATGACCGACATAACTATGGTCCCGATACCGAATATCATGATATAAAACACCACGAAAGCAAGAACATTGGTCACAATGGACTGGGAGACGGCTTTGTTGTTCAACCTTACGGGAATAACGGCATTTGGATGTACAAGCCGTTTCAGCTCCAGAGCACTGTTCTTAAGTAACAAAACGATCCTCACTATCTTAATCCCACCACCCGTAGATCCGGCTGAACCTCCGAAAAACATCAGAACAAACACCATCAAACTAAGAAATGGGACCCAAAGCAGATAATCCGCTGTAGCATATCCGGTGGTTGTGATTATAGATACAACCTGAAAAAGAGCCTCCCTGAACGATCTTTCAACACCGAGATCTTCTCCAGTAAAATACAAAACCGTTGCTATTATGAGAGATATGACTATCACAAAACCAAAGTAATACCTGAACTCCTCATTCTTTATCACTTTCCTGAACCTGCCATGAAAAGCATGATACGATAAGGTAAAGTTAGCTCCGGCAATGAACATGAATATGATTATAACATACTGTATGTAGGCAGAATCATAATAAGCTATACTTGCCTGTTTTGTAGAATAACCGCCGGTAGCCATTGTAGTAAAAGAGTGGCAGATTGCATCAAAAAAGCTCATCCCTCCCACTCTCAACAACAATGCCTCAACAGCAGTAAAACCCAGATAGATGACCCATAAACGTTTGGCTGTCTCTGCAATACGGGGATGCAGTTTATCAGGTTCAGGGCCCGGTACCTCAGCAACAAAAAGCTGCATGCCGCCCACTCCAAGGATAGGCAATAT
>JALVJU010000586.1 GCA_027034005.1 Marinilabiliaceae bacterium | reverse complement strand
ATATAATGCCGGTAAAAACATCCTGTTTCTTGTTTGAGAATAGGATATTTGCAGATCATAAAAAATGAATGGTTTCGTAAATTTGAGTTTTTTGAAAAAGTAATGTTGATAAAATATTTCAACACCCAAATGTTGTATAAAACTTGTTGCATATTGACGTTTCAAAAAAACATTGTTTTGGTCATCACTATGAGCAAGTTTGTTAATATTGTACCGGACGCCAAATCCAATTTCATTCATACTGTTGATCATCATTGATCCAGCCAGAATAATGCTCCTGCCTGAGTGTGTTGAATTAAAAGCAGAAATCAGGTCGATTTGTGATAATACTGAAGTGGTGGTTACCATAAATACCAACAGGATGAAAAAAACTTTCATTTTCGTAAATATTATATGAAGGAGAGCCAAAGGCTCTCCTTCATAGGTGTATAAATTAAAGCTCAACTCTCCATAGTCTAAATTTACCTTTATCATTATTATACCATTTTGCCCATGATGAGTGAATGGAGGAATAATCAACAGGATTATTTTCTACCTGGTCTGGATCGTAAGCATACCAATCGCTAGTATGTTTTCTGTTACCGTATAGATAAATGGGTTTACCATTTTCATGTGTTCATAATTTTACATATATTTGATACATAACTAAATACACTTTTTCTAAATCCTCTTTTTATCGTTGTAAAACACTAAGGAAGTCAAAATTTCATGTCCATGCTCTATGGCAATAATCTTGTGTGCTTAGCGTTTGTTGTCAGGTTTCATTTCCGGGGTTTCCTTATTATGCAAGGATGTTTCAACCTCCAGTAAAAATCGACCTTTATGCAACGTATTTTTTTATTTCAACTTCTAATCCAAGTTCCTTTAACTGTTTAATATGTCTGTTTTTTTTTTTTATCCGGGTTTCGATTTTTTATAAACTCACTTCCCAATTCTTTGTATGCAACTTTGTCTTGAAGTATGAAGTAGGAGGCTATAAGGATCTTATGTCCTACTGCTATCAATGCTCTTTTTTTTCCTCTTCTTACCACAAGACTATCGTATTTACTTCTCAAATATGTATTTTTTGTTCGTGTTGCTGCTCATGCACATTGTGTTAAAAATATTTTTAAGAAAATGTCCTCGTAGGTCGTTCTACTACTTTTTTTTACCTGCACTTTCATTATTTCCGGGACTCATCCCTGCCTATGATGCTAAATGCTGTTCATTTGGAATCCTTTCCATATCATTACCTATCTCAGCTAATATACCTGCTGTATTTTTTCCAACGCCGGGTATGGTTTGAAGCAACTCTGAATCTAATGTTAATTCATTTGATTTTAAGTGCTCATCTATTCGTTTGTCCAGTTTTTCGATAAGTGCTTCTTTTTCCGTTATCGATTCCATTATCGTTGTCAACATAAATTTATGGTGATCCGCTAACTCACCTTTTAAAGCGGACTGCAACTCTTTTTTGTTTGTTTGCATTTTACCATGACGTGGCCTTGCCAGTTTCTCTACATCTTCCTCTCCCGCTATCATTGCATCTATGATCATAGTGGCTGTGGCCCCGCTCATGTTACTTACCACACTGGATAATTTTATATTCGCATCTTCCAGTACCTTTTGTGACCGGTTCTTTTCCGAAGCAATCTGCCCAATTATTTTCCTGCGGTAACGGGTTAAATCACGTAATTCTCTTATGGGCTTAGGTGGTATGAAGCTGCCTTGCAATAGTCCGCTCATCAACAACTTCACTATCCATTTACTGTCTTTCTTGTCTGTTTTATGCCCGGGTACATTTTTTATGTGCCGTACATTTACCAAGATAATCTCAAAATCTTCTTCTAATACATTCTACAAAGGTTTCCAATAAACTCCTGTACTCTCCATGGCTATGTGAGTTATCTTTTCTGCTTTTAACCAGTCATGCATCTGTTCAATAGATTCGGCAAAACTGATAAAAGTTTTTGTAGTCTCCTTGATACCATTGCCCTTTATGGTAACTACTATAACTTTCTTATGGACATCTATTCCACAGCCTCTCTCAATTACTTGATCAAATGTGATAGATGATTTTTTCATCGCTAGATAGTTTTGGTTCCCCCACGAAAATAATCATTCTCCTGTGTGTCGAATTTATTCGTCATGGATGTTTCATTTTTAGGTTTTCTGATTAAGTAAGGATGCCTGAGTTTTCCTGCATTTCGAAGTTTGGTAGATTAGAAAACCCAGCCCAACTTGAGATTTCCTGTAGCCAAAGACGGAAAAACACCTATTGAAGAACCTCCTTTAACTTTATAATCCTGATCCGGGTATTTTTCATTTATATATTTAAATTTCAGTTCTTTTGAATATTTTAAACCATAACTGATTTCCAGACCGAGATAAAGTTTTTTTACGAAATAATAATCAAATCCAGCAAGTACATCAAGACCCAGATCAATACTGCCGGGATTGTTTGCCCATATCGTAAGATAGATTTTTGAATTATTATCCTGATGTTCTTCTTTATGTGTGTGGCTTTGGTATCCGGCCAGACCTTGGACACCTATATACGGAGAAAATGTTTTTAACCCTGTAAAATGTTTTTCAATACCCGGTTTTAGGTAAGCTCCGAATGACGAATATTTATCTTTCAATTCCAGTATGTTATTTGTTGGGTCAGCTTGTTGAGTTATCTCCGTATTTTTTGAGAAATTGATATTTAACCCTGTCCGTACAACCAATTTCTCTTTCAGAAAATATCTGTATCTGATACCTCCCTGAAAGAGTCCGAACGGGCTTCCTGTTCCAGATCCGAAAATATTGCCGGGATTAAAATTTACCTCCAGAGAACTTTCCCCTGCGTGCTGTTTAAAGATTTCCGTATTATTTAAACTTAAAGAATCTTGTGCATTGGCACCTAAAAATTGGGCAAGTACAATGATCATTGCCAGAGTGGTCTTTTTCATGATTTGAGTTTTTTGTATTTATGAAATAAAAATATTATTGATGAAATTTCAATCTTCTTGCATTATTGCAGGAAATTATTCATTCTTTTACACACCGTACCGAATAACCATTTTCTCTCATCATAAATTCAACATAGACTCCAGGACTATTGTAAAACATTATTACACGAGGGGAGACATACTCTTCCGTTGCATCGGCGGCCCACCAGCATCCCAGATAACCAATCTTAGCAGTTTTTTTATAAAATTCCCGCCATCCTCCGGGTAAGGCTGTAAACCCGCTGCTGTTGTTTGCTTTGTTGGGTTCATGCCAATGGATATTAAAATAGTTTGACTCTTTTAACTTATCTCCGGCTACCTGGTCACCTCCCAGAAAAGTAAAAAGAGTGTACCAGTCGTCGATTGTGGGAATCCGCCATCCAGGGGGTGTCAGGCCCCGGCTGTCATGCACGGCATACCAGTTGTACAGACGACCGTAGGTGGCAATGGTATCAATATCTGTGGTATTGCCGTAATTGCAATAAGCTCCCGAATCGGTATCTCCCCACATTTCATCATCGGTCAGGTTAGGAATTTCGTCACCGTTCCGGTAATGGATAACACGCAGGTTTTCGGCCATCCAAGTCTGCTGGCCGATCACAATCGTTTTATACACATTGCCGTCCACATCAATGACGGTGCCGTATTTTTTCTCCGGATTAAAAACGGCAGTTGTTTTGCCGTTATATGGATTGTTCAACGGGGAAAGTTTTGTACAACATATACTGCAAACTACCAAAAACATGAAAAAAACAAATATTAACGGTATCTTAAAATTCATTTGTTTAATATTTAATCATTATAGGGGCACCTGTCGATGCCCCTATAATGATTCATTTATCAATGTTTGACCACCAATTGCTTGGTGACTGTTTCTTTTCCAACGGTAATACGAATGAAATATATTCCATTTCTCAAATTGTATAACGGAATAGTCAATGAAGGATCGTTTTTCTTCCCGGATAAGAAAACAACTTTATTTTGCGACGTCAGGATTTTTACTTCAAAAGTTTTGTTCAATGTTTTTTCTTCTTTATCAAGAACTTTTAAAACAACATAATCACTGGCAGGGTTCGGTTGCATACTAAAGCTCCATCCCCCGCAATTTACAACCGTCCAGGTGTCGCTGTGCCAACCACTCCAACCACAGTCATTACGTCCACGTACTTTGATTACTTCATAATCCCCTGGCCATGGCTCAAACCCCCAATCAGGTTGAATATTAACTATTTCCATAGGTCTGCCCTGCCAAGTATCCGTTATCAGCCAATTGCTGCTAAGTACCAACCATTCATATTCCTGAAAAATATAATAATTTGAGCCGGATGTACCATATATACCCAGTCCATCTTCATCATAACCTACAGATGCAACTGTAATTCCCTGGTCACACAGTTCATGAACCTGAGCAAGTGGTCCGGCAGGAGGAGAAGTTATGCCGGTAACCAAACGCTTGTTATCCGGAACACCCAACCAAACATCTTTTTGCTGTAAGAAATTCGTATCTCCATATAAGTTATTAACTATCATTGCTTTAATCCAACCTTCTTTTGTACCATTCACCTGAAATATCGATGACAATCCTGAAACAGAAACTTTATGTAAGTTACTACTGCTGCTCCAATATAATGAATAGCCAGGTCGCAGACTTTCGAGAAAATAAGTATAATTCCCGGAGCATAATAATGAAGTTCCAACGATCCGGGGAAATGCCGGCATTATGATTGATATGACATTACTTCTATCACCTTCTCCGCTACTGTTTACAGCAGTTACGGAAAACATATAAGATTGCTCAGGAATCAATTCTCCAATGGGAAAATAAGTATTTGTTATGGGAGAATTGTTTAACTGTTCATTAATGAGTGTTTCATTTTGCATCAGGTAAACATTATACCACGTTGCTCCCTCTGCGGTATCCCATCGGAGGATAACTCTGGTATATGTTGTATCGGAGAACCTTAAATTTTTTGGCTTGCCCGGCTTGGTATATATTTGCTCGGAATGATTATTTGAATTACCTGCCAAATCCACTGCCACTACTTCAACAATATATTTTGTTGCTGCTGCCAATTGATCGAACTTATGAGCCTGATTACCCGTGGCTTCGTATGTCTTGCTTTTTAAAGTACTACCACTTTTGTCTTTTAAAAGAATTTTGTATTTTTCTATTCCATTTATACCTGTTGATTGATTAATATCTGTATATTCAGCGGAGCGCGCATCTGTGCTATACCAGTTTTTTACAGTAATGGTATAAGATGTGCTTGAGGTTTTAAATGAAGGGGATGCCGGTTTGGAATTGTCAACAATAATAATTTGCTGAAAGTAGTTAAAAGAATAACTGGTATTATGGTTATTGTGATCGTAAGCATTAAAATATAATGGAAGGTAATAATCTCTATCTTCAGCATCATCAGGTATCTTTATGGTAAGCTTAAACTCTACAGGTATAGTTGGTCTTGCCAGTTTATTGTTATCCTTTATTGACACCCAGGATTCAACTTCCCCCATAGCATGTTTGTTAATCGATACATCGCACGTATCATTCTTGTTGTTGGTAACTTTGACCGTTAATTGAATCTCGGTGCCGGGCCTGTGTGGGCTAATCATATTAGAATATTTATCAGTTAATGGAACCTTGACACTAAAATGTTCTTGTTCGGCCCATATAAAATTTGAATTAATTGAAAAAATAAAGAGAATTGATAAACTTTTAATATTGTTTTCATAATCGTTGGTTTTTAATTTTTAACAACTTTAACATAATTTTTCATTTCCGCCCGGAAAGCAGATCATTCCTTGATACAGCGGATGGAGTATCCGAAGTATTTGTAATTATAACCTTTATATATCAGCATATCCCAAGAGAATAAATAAAAAAACGGAGCTACAGTATAATTTCCATCGGAAGAAGTCCACCAGACGCCATAACAATTACTTTTTGGATTAAAGCCTCCATTGAGTTTATCTCTTTGTCCAAATGGCAAAGCAGTAAATCCGCTGCTGTTGTCTGCACTATTCGGCAGGCACCAATGAAGATTACCTTTCTCTTTCAGTCTGTAACCCGTGATGTTCTCTCCACCCAAATACGCAAAGAGGGTGTTCCAATCTTCAGCAGTAGCTACCCGCCAGCCTTCGGGCGCAAGACCCCGGCTGTCATGCAATGCATACCAATTGTACAAGCAGCCGAAAGTGGCGATAGTGTCCGCATCCAGGGTGTTGTTGTAATTACAGTAGGCCCCTGTTCTTAGGTATTTCCATTGTGTATTTTCCGTAACATTGGGGATCTTGTCGCCGTTCCGGTAGTGGATAACCCGCAGGTTTTCGGCCATCCAGGTCTGCTGACCGATCATGATCGTTTTATACACATTGCCGTCCACATCCACGACGATACCGTATTTTTTTTCAGGATTAAAAACGGCAGTCGTTCTTCCGTTATAAGGGCTACTGGGAGGTGGAAGTTTCCGGCACCCCGTCACAGTAATCAATACAGCTGAAATAACAAAAAAGAGTATTACCTCGCTTATCAATTTATTTTTTGACTCTTTTATCATCTTATATTCCTTTCTGAAGGAAATGAATTGTGAGATATTAGGGCATATCTCCAAAATATGGGAATGTTGTTGGTTTACCGTTAAGATATCATTGATTTTTTTTAGAATCTTACTTTCCGCAAAGATAGTGGCATTATAATAAGTTTAAATTCTTTTCTTTACTTTTGCCCCCCGGAAAGGGGGAGCTACCAGAACTGGTGACTGATTGTGGCAAACATCGTCGGTTTCATGTAGTTTCCTCTTTCTTTTTTAAATATACTTATATTGTTATTATTATCATAATAAAAAATGCATGGATTTTAGTAACATTCAACAATCTTTACAACGTACCTGGGAATTTTATATAATAAACCGTTACATGATTTTTTGAATCACTTTAAAATCCTTATATCGGCAAACACCCAAGATAAATAATCAATCTATTCAAAAATAAATTAATTTTTCAACCTCTACCCCCCCCCATGATGATATAAATCACCAAGTATTGGTTAAATAAATTAATAAATAATAGCCAGCTTTCATATGTTAAACATTTCTCATTATAAAGTTTTTCATATTACATACACCATCGGCCAGGCCGTCCGCGACCTGGGCTACTTCCCGCCCGACATACGCATCATCCTGGGCGTACCCCTCAGCGCCACGTCAAAGAATATTTATTTCAACAGGCAGGGGAAAAGCCCGATAAAGAGATAAAGCTCCGCCTTCGTCCCCCCTTTAGGTAATGCACCTGCCATGCCACGCAGGGATCGGGGACTTCGGGCGCCTACGCTACCCTTCGACAGGCTCAGGGACCAGCTTCAGCGACAGCGTGCGGACAAAGAATGAAGAGATGCCTGCCTGCCGGTAGGCAGGAAGAGATAATAAGAAATCTGAAGGTCGGTAAGCAGGGATCAGTTTGCTTTGATGAATTTTAAAGTATGATTTGTTTCACGTGTATATTTATCTTTCTGATAATAAAACTTGGCATAATATATACCGGGAGAATAATTCTGAAGATTTATATCATATTCGTATTCAAGAATTTCTTGAGTTTCGGACCACATCTGTCCAAAATAAATAAAGAGTAGCAAAAAAATGGCTGGTTGATATACCATATTAAATGGTATTTTTATTGTGCCAACAAAAAAAACAACCAGCCATGCGAA
>JALVJU010000585.1 GCA_027034005.1 Marinilabiliaceae bacterium | reverse complement strand
AAAAAACTACTGTGATAGCTGTTTTACTCGATGGTCCTGTACAGCTTTATCGTGAAAAAGGACAGGTGATTGAAAGTAATTAAATGTAAGGGTCGCGATTAGGAGTGTCACTCCCCAAAAAAATTGTCAAAACATGAAAACAAGCACAAAATATTTCTCGGTAGCCCTGTTTACGTTTATTGCAGGATATTTTTTTCTGCGGTATGCTTACAATGCCGCATCAGAGATCCCGTTTGCCCGGGAGATGATACTTGTTGTGCTCGGTACCATTGCCATTACGGCTGCCCTGATCAGCAGGCAGAGCGAGGTGGAGATAGAAAAAGAACAGCGTGTCAAGATATTTGATCTCAAGTAGGAACTCTATCTCAACCTGATCAGTTTTATCGAAGAGATGATACTTAAAGGGACACTTGAGGATAAGGATATGCTTCACCTCGAGTTCCTCACACATAAGATATCTGTGGTCGCCAACATCGAAGTTCTTAAGGAGTATTCGGAATTTATTGACATCATCAAGAAGGTATCTTCAGATGAAAAGATAAGTCCCCTCGAATCGGATGAAATAAGCTTAAAGCTATCGCATCTTTGTGCTAAGATACGGTACGATATGATACAAAAGGAGAAAGACTCTGATGTAAATATCGAAAACCTGATAACAAGGAATATCAAGAGGTTTTAGTTATGGTATTCGGGGCGCGACTTGAAGTCGCACTCCGATTATGTTCAACAAAATTTTGGTGGTTACACTTGTCTTTTTGAAATAATATTTAGATATTTGTCTAAATATATAAATGTAATGAAAGACCTGTTCAAGGCATTGAATGACGAGACGAGGAGGAATATCCTGGAACTTCTTAAAAACAAGGATATGACCGCAGGCGAGATAGCAGACGAGTTCAACATCTCAAAACCAAGCATCTCCCATCACCTTGACCTGCTTAAACGTGCCGGCCTTGTGACCAGTGAAAAGAATGGACAGTACATTGTTTACTCCCTTAACACTACGATCCTTGAGGATCTGTTGAACTGGATTTTAAACCTGAAAAAATAAAAAGCAATGAAAAATCTGATAAAAAGCGACCTGCTGATATGGATAGTTATTCTGCTGCCTCTTATCTACCTTGCTTATCTTTGGGGTGACCTGCCCGACAAAGTGCCCGTGCACTGGAACATACACGGTGAAGTTGACCGTTACGGAGGGAAAACAGAGTTGCTGATCATCACCTTTATCCCGTTTATCATGTATCTGTTATTCATGGTTTTTCCAAAGATCGATCCTAAAGACAAATTGAAGAATATGGGGAAAAAATATACAGGACTAAGGTCTGTGATGATAGTTTTCATGTCGGCCCTGTCGTTGATAATAATCTACATCGCAAAAAGCGGTTCATTCCCCGGCAACATGATAATTGTTTTAATGGGAGCTTTGTTCACCCTGTTGGGTAATTACTTCAAAACCATCAAAGCCAATTACTTTATTGGGATACGTACCCCGTGGACGCTTGAGAATGAAACAGTGTGGAAAGATACACATCAACTGGGAGGCAAGCTTTGGTTTATAGGTGGATTCCTGATAATGCTTTCCGGCATTTTTGCACCGCGGGAAGCCGGTTCGGTAATTTTTGGTGTCATCCTGGCCATAATGATAGTTGTACCCGTGGTGTACTCCTATCTGCGGTTCAGGAAACTAAAGGAAAGCTAGATATTAAGTCGCACTCCGACTATCATAAATCACTTTCGATAAAGTGGGCTTACGACTTAGAGTCGTGCCCCCACTATGTTTATCCTTCTATTTTACTATTCACAATATCGAGTATCTTCTTTTCCTCTTTGATAGTTTTATCTTCTATCTCTTTGCCTTCGGCAAGAATTTTCTCCACAAACTCTTTGTCGTCGAGGCCCGAGGCATTGATCTTGACGTTGAGGTAAGCACCCATCACGGCACTTCTGACACAAAGAGCGCCTACTCCCGCATCGGAAACAGAGTTGGGGTTGCCGGTCTCGGCCATTGCACGGATAACCCCGAGGCTCACAAACGATTTTTTCATAACCCTGAATGGGACTTCGATGGCAAATTTTGTTGCCTCCTGGATGGCTTTTTTACGGACTGCCTTTTCTTCGTCGGTCCCTTTGGGAAGGCCGAAAGCATCCATGATTTTATTGAATGCGTTGGTATCCTCATCCACAAGTTTTAACAGTTCCTGCTGTATGGCCATACCTTTTTCGGCCCAGTTGCTGAACTCTTCCCAACGGTCGTCCCAGCCACGCTTGTGCGACGACAGGTTTGCAACCATGGTGCCCAACGATGCACCTAATGCCCCAACATATGCAGAGATGGAGCCGCCGCCCGGAGCAGGTGATTCAGAGGCCGTTTCATCTGCAAAATCCGTAAGGTTCATGTCAACAAGCGACTTTTTGCTTTTGTCTTTCAATAAGTATTCGATAATCTTTTTGTCGGGATCGAAAGGGTAGAGGTCATCCAGCCCAAGTGATTTAACGGCAATCTTGATGATCTCTTTCTCCGGAATCCCGGTTGAGCGCTGTTGTTTGCGAAGGAAGTATTTTCCTGCATCGAGTATTGCCTTTAAAGGAACGACACCTACCAGTTCTGAGCCGGTAACACGAAGCCCGCGGTCATTACATCTCTCGTAAACAGCATCGTAGGCAACGTGCAGCGGAGTGACGGTTATGTCGGTAAGGTTCATTGATATCTGAGCGATGCCATACTCTTCGATGTACCAGCCGATGGCCTTCACTGATTTCAGCATACCGGGTATCATCACTGGATTGCCGTTCTCATCTTTCACTATCTTGCCGGTAACAGGGTTGCCCTCACGTTTCACACGTCCGCGCTCACGCACATCAAATGCCACCGCATTGGCACGGCGGGTCGATGTGGTGTTGAGGTTCACATTGTAGGCAATGAGGAAGTTACGTGCGCCTACTGCGGTAACACCTGATTTAGCCACCTCTTCGTTCCACTCTGCAGGGCCGAAATCCGGTTTCCACTCTTCGGTAACGATACGCTTGGGCAGCGCCTCGTATTCGCCTTCACGGCAGGCAGCAAGGTTACGGCGCTTCTCTTCGCGGGCGGCAAACTCATAACAATAAACCGGCACATTAAGCTCTTCGCCGATCCTTTTGGCCAGTTTGTGGGCATACTCAACGGTCTCTTCCATGGTTATATTCGATACGGGCACCAGTGGGCATACATCAGTGGCACCAAAACGGGGATGGGCGCCTTTGTGATGACGCATGTCGATCAGCTCTTTTGCTTTTTTAACGGCAAGAAAAGCTGCTTCGACAACCTGGTCAGGTGTTCCCACAAAGGTCACTACCGTGCGGTTCGTTGCCTTGCCCGGGTCAACATCGAGGAGTTTGACCCCTTCAACACTCTCTATCTGATCCGTGATCTGCTTGATGATGTTCATGTCCCTTCCTTCGCTGAAGTTGGGGACGCATTCGATTAATTTTTCCATAGTTTTTGTTTTTACTCTCCGGGTTGCACCACGGGATTATTGTTGTACCCCGGGTCATACCCCGGGGTTATTGTTGTTTTACCCCTGTCGGGGTGATTTCTCTAAACTCTGCTTGACCCTGCGCTACTCTGTGGTTAAACCACCTCACCATTCAGTATTACCGTCTCCACTTTGTTTTCGCCGTATGCGTATGTAAGATACTCAGGTGACGGGATATTTTTTGTGATCAGTATATTTGCTTTTTTGCCTTTGGTTATCGTTCCCAGTTCTTTTTCCACGTTCATGGCATAGGCAGTGTTTATGGTCACTGCATTGATGACCTCTTCGGGCAGCATACGGTACATGATGCTTCCCATAGCCATTATCAACTGCATGTTACCTGAAGGTGATGAGCCGGGGTTGAAATCAGTTGCAAGCGCTACCGGCAATCCGGATTCCATCATCTTACGGGCCGGTGCCAGGGCCATGTTCAGAAAGAAGGCCGCTCCAGGAAGGATCGTGGGCATCGTGTCTGAATCTTTGAGGGCAGCGATCTCATCATCGCCTGTGAACTCCAGGTGATCGACCGAAAGGGCGTTATGCTTTACCCCAACCTGTATGCCTCCCGAGTAGTCCAGTTCGTTGGCATGTATCTTCGGCCTCATTCCGAATTTGGCTGCTGCCTCAAGTATCCTGTCGGTATCCTCAACGGTGAAGAACCCTTTGTCGCAGAACACATCCACAAAATCGGCAAGTTCTTCTTCTGCTACTTTTGGCAGCATTTCATTGATCACAATGTCAACGTATTTGCTTTGATCGTTGCGGTATTCCATAGGTATGGAGTGTGCTCCCAGGAAGGTTGCCTTGATAGTCAACGGGCTGTTCTTTTTGAGCCGTTTGATCACCCTGAGCATTTTTAACTCACTCTCGGTTGTCAATCCGTAGCCACTTTTTATCTCCACAGCGCCTGTTCCCCAGCGGGTAATCTCT
Source organism: Marinilabiliaceae bacterium (assembly GCA_027034005.1). Classification (GTDB taxonomy): domain Bacteria; phylum Bacteroidota; class Bacteroidia; order Bacteroidales; family Marinilabiliaceae; genus JAADEM01. Next base: position 3,229 of record JALVJU010000585.1, on the reverse strand, counting down.
TGAATGCGTTTCATGGCATCCTCAAAAAGCTTGTCTTCGGATGCTTCCTGCATCTTCTTTGCAGAATTCAGAATGCCGCCCCCCCGTTCAGCTATCTCCTCGTACGAAAGGCCTTTGATCTTGTCAATGTACTCGATCTCCCTGCTCTGGGGGTAAACAAGGTGGGTGTGTGAATCGCACCATGCAGGCAGCACATACTTCCCTGATGCCTCAATTCTGTTTGCAGGCAAGCCGTTTTTATCTTCAAGTTCATCCATGGAACCAAAGTCGAAGATCTTACCATCCTTTATCCATAGCCATGCATTTTTAACCCGTGGGATCTCTTTCATCCTGTCACCGGCTACATAGCTAACAGCTTCTTCAGGAGCCTGTAGGAGCTCTTTTATGTTCGTTATCAGAATGTCATTCATAACTCTGTTTTTATGTTTCCAAAGATAAGGTATAAATAAATTCAGATAAAATGATTTATGTCAAAGTGTATGTAATCCAGACAATCGGTATCAAAGAACAAATTAACTGATTTATGTGTTAAATAATTAAGACAGCTTAGTATTACCCAAAATCCGCAAGAAAAGTATTTCTTCCGGATTCGATGTAAGAAAATCAATCGGTTACAGTTTCGTCACGATCACTGTAATCCGTGATTTTCTAAATCGGCCTGCCTGGCTTCGCAGTCAGACAGGGGTTTACCTTAATCCGCAAGTGATTTGATTAGAAAGATAAATAACTTGCGGATATAAGGTATTAAATAATCTGATGCGATATGAAAACTGAAGAAAACAGATCGAGAAGAGAATTTCTGAAAAAGCTTATTGCTACATCGGTAGTTACAGGATTGTCGTCTTATGTAAAACCGGCAGGGTTTCTGGCTGCCATGTCAAACGGAAAAATGCCGCAACGCCCGCTGGGCAAGATCGGACAGATGGTAGGCATATACAGCCTTGGCGGACAGGCCACGATAGAGACAATTGGGAAAGAAGCGCAAGCTGAGGTACTGATAAACAAGGCGATTGATTTTGGTATAAATTATATTGATACGGCAGCAGCATACGGCAGGGCAACCAGCACCATTTCTAAAAAAGAGGCGATGGGCACAAGCGAGAAAAATATCGGCCGCGTGATGAAATATCGCCGCAGAGAGGTTTTCCTTGCTTCAAAAACACATGACAGGACTTATGACGGTTCAATGCGCCTGCTTGAAAAGACATTGAAAAACCTTCAGACCGATTATCTCGACCTTTGGCAGGTTCATAACATTAAGAAAAGAGAAAGGGATCAACTCAGCACATTTTTGGGAAAGGATGGCGTGATTAAAGCCATGGAGAAAGCGAGATCCGAGGGTATGGTGAAGTTTATCGGTTGCACAGGCCATGAAGATCCGGATACTTTAAAGGATTTTATAAACATGTATCCTTTCGATAACATCCTGATGGCCATAAATGCCGCAGATAAGTATTTCAACTCTTTCATAGAAAAGTTGCTTCCTGTAGCTGTAGAAAAGCAGATGGGCATTGTTGGCATGAAGATACCTGCACGCGATCGGATTTTCGATCATGGAGGTATTATCACCATGAAAGAAGCCATGGACTATGTGATGACACTACCTGTCAGCACTATTATTATAGGTCTGGACAATGTTTCAGAACTAGAAGAGAACATTAAGATAGCCCGTGAATTTCAACCCTTGTCAGCCGACGAGCTACTGGCCATCGAGGAAAAAACAAAACCATATTACAAAGACCTGATGTTCTTTAAAGGATTATCCAAATGGCCCCCTGAATGGTAGTCATTAATTAAAAACTATACTTCACCTTGAACATGAACATGTCGTAGTCATTAAATTTCACAAACATGTTGCTGCCCATACCGCCGAACAGGGCAGTTGACAGAGTGATCTCCAGGTTATCGGTTGCCATGTACGATACTTCCGGGACATATATCAAAGCATAGTTCTTTGAGACCTTGCTCCAGTCGGAAACTATGAAACCACCTGCAAGAGGGGAAATTTTAAGCTTGTCTTCGAAAAATTTCATCTGGTACTGCATGAAGAAATAATCGTTCAGGTTCCCTTTTCCTCTTTCATTGACAAATCCGTGGAGGTACTGCAGGTTCAGGTACATGCCGTTGGCAAAATTGTAATCGGCACCAATGACATACTTAAAGAAAACCTGTTTTTTCAACAAAACGGAATCCATGGTCATTCCCGGGATGATACCTGTCAGGTCGGTTGTCATCACGACCTCTTTTTCCGGCAGGAATGCAGCTCCTTCTGCCCAAAGCCCTACTCCGCCGATACTTGTAGCCATATCGGCGCCAAAGATGTGCTGCCGGAAGAATGTGGTCTTTGCATCTACATTGAGGCCTCCCTGTTGATCGGCAAAGGTTATGGTGTTGTAATCTCCTATGGGGAAGCCATCGTAGCCCCAAACATAGCTCAGTGAGAAATCAATGCCTCCTGCGAAGCCCCTGAACTTTGCCCCTGCTGTGGAGTTCTCCCCAATGTTGTAGGCCGGCATTATCGATTCATCGTTGAACTCTTTGACCGTAAATGGCGGCGGTACGTCGAGTGTGGGGGTCAAAGCATCCGCAAAGATGCCGATTGGAAGGTTGGCCGGCTGGAATATTGGGATGTAAACTCCCTGCACAGAGAAATCGTTATTAAAGTAGTATTCCAGGTTCAAAGCCCATGACCCGCGGTGACGGCCGAAATCAAGCACATCCTCAAGGTCGTACGGGTTCAGGTTGTCCGTGGGGTTTATCACATCGGCGGTTCCCCAGGCAATTCTCTGTTTACCTATCTTTATGTCTAAATTCTTTGTAAGAAAACCGTAAAGCTGCACATAAGCTTCCCTGATCTCAAGGTTATACGGTGCAACAATGTTCTTGTTGTACAGGTCTGCTGAAGAGCTGATTTGCGGCAACCCGAGGTTGCGCAGCCATACTTCGGTGAAAAACTTACCCTTGTCGTTCCTGAACTTCTTGCCAAGGTCAAGTGTGAGCCGGTTCTCGTTCCATGCCCAGTTGTTGGGCGACTGCAGCAGAAACCGCTGATCGGTCATTAACTCACCGGAGAACTTCAGTTTCAAATCTTCATCCTGGGCAGAGGACAGTGCAGAGAAAAACTGCACTGCTGCAAGCATCAAAATGGCAACTGACTTTTTCATACGATTAAAATTTAAAACCATGAATTGTATTGGGGGTGCGACTTAGAGTCGCGCTCCCAATGGTA
>JALVJU010000584.1 GCA_027034005.1 Marinilabiliaceae bacterium | reverse complement strand
AATTCACCATAAACAGCAGGGAATTTTTCCAACTGCGCAAACTGCATATCCGGTGTACAGCCCCAGCCCGGATAAGTATTGTCGTAAGAGGTAACCTGAAAGTCCTTTTGTAGCTCTCTTTGTTTATTTATTGGTGAGAATTTTACCGGAAAGAAGTATTCTCCCCTGCTAGAAATGCAACTGCTTGTTTCACTTGCTATCATCCCCCGGTTTTTGTTATCGGGAAAATCAAGTATCTTTTTGTAAGCCCTGAGGTTGTAGTTCAACCCGAATATATCAGAGCCCTTCTCAAATCCATTTGTACCGGAGATTGACCTGTTGCAGCCAAAACTCACCGGACGAGTTGCATCGAACTCTTTCACCACATTGTAAAGAGCATAGCCAAGATAGTTGTTGCTCTGGTCAGGCACCTCGTTCCCCGTTGACCATAAAACTATTGATGGATGGTTGCGGTCCCTTTTTACCATAGCTTTCAGGTCGGTAAAGTTCCATGCATCGAAAACCTTGTTATAATCATTCTTACGTTTACCGTGCTTCCAGGCATCAAATGCTTCATCCATTACTACAAATCCAAGCTTGTCGCACAGGTCTAACAATTTCGGATCAGGCGGATTATGGCTTGTACGAATGGCATTGGCCCCCATCTCTTTCAGCATCACAAGCTGCCTCTTAGCTGCCTCAACATAAAAAGCGCTCCCCAGCGGCCCAAGGTCATGGTGGTTGCACACACCTTTTATCTGTACTCTTTTCCCGTTCAGATAGAACCCATCGCGGGGCGTAAACTCGATCTTACGGATACCAAACGGCTGAAAATATTTGTCAACAACTGCACCGTTCTGTGTCAGCGTTACCTCAACGCCATACCTGTTCGGAGTTTCTATCGACCACAACTTCGGGTTTTTCACAACGGCATCAAGGCGGAAAGTATGTTCGCCTCCGGCCGGTATAATTACTTTAACCGGAGTTGCCGTAAATTCCGTTTCTGTTCTGTTGTCATTTATGTCAAGTTCAAAAAACTTTAGTGTTACCTCTACCTCCTCCGCTTTGACCATGTTGTTCTTAACATCTGCCTGGACACTGACATAAGCTTTTTCGTCGTTAAAGTCAGGAGTTGTCACATACACACCGTTGTAACCCACATGTACAGGCGAAGTCTTTACCAGCCGCACTTCACGATAAAGGCCGGCACCGGGATACCAGCGTGAATCCCACTTTTCGGTATTGAGGTTGACCGCGATAATATTTTCACCTCCAAAATTAACATAGGGGGTCAAATCCATTGAAAAGGATGTGTAACCGTAAGGCCACTCGCCCACAAGATTGCCGTTGCACCAAATACGTGCATGTGCCATTGCTCCATCGAACTCTACAAACACCTTTTTACCTTTGTCCGATGCAGGAACTTCAAACGATTTGCGGTACCAGCCGATACCCTTCCAGGGCAAAAGACCAGTGTTGTTTTCAAGGTCAAGGTCGAAATTCCCTTCTACGCCCCAGTCGTGAGGCAGGTTCAGCACTCTCCACGATGAGTCGTCAAACTCTTTTTTATAAAATCCGGTATCGTCCTGCCCCTCTTTCAAAAGCATAAACTTCCAATCGTTAATCAGCTTTTCCACCTCCCGTTGCGAGAACAGGTCAGCAGAAAACCCGATAAGTAAGAGTAAAGCTGTTGTTAAAAATGTTTTTTTCATGATAAGATGTTTTTTATGTAAACCTTATCCGCAAGTTATTTATTTTTTCTGATCAAATCACTTGCGGATTAAGGCAAACCCCGCCTGACCGCAGCAGTCGGGCAGGTCTACCTGGCTACGTAGTTAGACAGGCCCGATTTAGAAAATCACGGATTACAGTGAGTATAACGAAACTGTAACCGATTGATTTTCTTACATCGATCCGCAATAAAAATGTTTTATTGCGGATTTTAGGGTAAATATTTTTAAACTTTCACATCTCTCCATCCTCGTTTTCAAAAATTCATTTTCCCATAAAATTCCACTTCACTTCGCTGTAACTCCAGGGGCCGTCCTTCCTGATGACTTCCACCCTGCCTTTCCCGGCTTTCACTAAAAGTTTTTTCATGGTGTAAGCTCCATTCTCAAAATCATAGGTAGTACCATCATCATCGTAAACCGTGAATTCACCGTCAGCATCACCATAAACCCTGACCTCTAACGGGAGACCTTTCCACTCTTTTGTCTGACGGATACGGGGTATCATTGGCACAATGCCCCCATCTTTAACGAACAATGGTATCTTATCAAGGCCTGAAGTCACACTTATCACCTCGCCCTCACCGACAAGCCTTCCCGTGTAAAAGTCGTACCATTTTCCCGGGGGAAGGACTACTTTTCGTTTCGTCTCATTGCCAAACAAAGGGGCAACCAAGATATTATCGCCAAACATGTACTGATCCTTAATCTCACGCTTCATGGCCACTGCATACGGATTGTCAGTAGAGTTCAGCTTACCCGTTTCCTTCTCCGCATCAGCTTTGAAGCCCTTTATGAGGTTCATAGCCCTGAATGGCGGTATCCCTTTAAAATAGTACTCTGCAAATGTTGAGTAGAGATACGGCAGCAGTTGCATCCGCAGGTAAGCAGCATCCTGCACCTCCTTGTAAACATCGGGGAAAGACCATGGCTTAGTGCC
>JALVJU010000583.1 GCA_027034005.1 Marinilabiliaceae bacterium | reverse complement strand
CTGAGAAATAACATAAACCGTGCGTTCTTTTGTACGGTCAAGCAACAACTGAGACATCGAAGAATATATGACAACAATCAAAGGATAGTAAAAATAGCTTTCTGTTTCTACAAAACCTGTTAACGTTTGAAATACAATAAGAAGAAATGGCACAACAAAAAGAAGGCTCATCTTTAGAAGATCCGGTTTCCCAATATATGACAGAAGAGTGTGGCAGCAATTATAGTATTTATCCTTATATCACCCATGTTAAAAGGCACGTTAAAAATGTGCCTGTAGACATACATAAAGCCGGCCATAAAAAATAAGGGATAGAAAAAGGAGAAGATTAATCTGATTAGCAAGGATATATGTTTTTTTTCGCATGAAACTCTCACACTGATCTATACCAAGAAGAGATATCCTTTTCCATAAATTTTTAATGCTGAATGTCATTTAACAACGTTTTCCCTAATTATCCTTGTATTTATACAGAAACATAACCCACAGGTTACAAATAACTATAAATTTTTAGTAAATACTTATTACTTATGTCATATAGCTTAAAAGATCTAAAATGTAAAAACTTGCCTTGCAGGATCTACGCTCTTATTTCAGTCCGATAACTGAATCCAGAAAGTCATTGAATGATAAAGGTTTGGCTATTATCTTGCCATCGCTGTCGATAAGGAACATAGTAGGAGTAGCATAAATGTTATATGCCAACGCAACTTTACCGTTCCATTTGCCGGGTTCATTGCAGTTTACCCAATTGTATCCCCGCTCTTTTACGAATTGTTTCCATGAATTTACATCTGAATCCACAGAGATGGCTATCACTTCAATGTCGATATCCCGGTTGATGTACCACTGATACAGCTTTGGCATCATCTGCTCACAGTGTGGGCACCAGGTGGCCCAGAATACTATCAGTTTGTACTTGTTTGTTATATCGCTCAATGTGATGGTATCACCGTCAATGTCTGTTAATGAAAAATCAGGCACTTCGGAGCCGGGCCGCATTTTCTGAAGATCGATCCTGCGCTGAAGGGTGGACTTGTTTTCCGAAGTGCATGGAATGGCCGGAGTATAATTCTCGGCAATATGCTGAAGTTGATCCTCAAATCCGAGAATCTCAAATCCACGCATGAGGTAATTAACTATAAAATCAGAAACTTCAGGATTACTTTTAGTATTATCTATTATTACATCAATAGCCTTATTCATTTCTCTTGTCTGCTGCTCCTTATCAAGGTTTTTGTCGGCATAGGACATTAAATACTCAAAAACTTTTTTGGTATATACATTGCTGTTCAGCAGCGAAGGATCGGAAAAGTTAAGATACCGGAAAAAATTCTTTTTGTAGATCTCCTTTCTCTTTGCTTCCTGCAGATTGCCGTCCATGAATGGTTCCTTGTAAACTGCGATAAGTTTTGTTGCATAAAGTTTCGGATACCTTTTTATGAGAGATGCAATGAACCTTGCCCGCTCTTTTTGCAGAGCGTTGTACTTGTTTATTATTTCTTTCCTTTTGCTCTCGGTGTAATAATCGTCATCATTGTTTTCCTGAAAATAATCTATCTGTTTTCTGAGATCTACTATCTGTTTTTGATATTCATTTTCTTTCTTCAGGAACCTGAACCACACTTCATTCTCCCTGGAATATTTAACTTGCATGCTGTCTACCGGCGAATTGAAATCTGTCTCAAAAAAACAGCTGTCGTTGTTAAAGATGAAATCGATCTTTTGCGGTGCTGTATGCATTACCCTGGCATAGACTGACTGGCCAAGGATAATGCGGTACATGCCCGTATGGGCACCTTGGGGTATCTCAAAAACTATCGTGTCCGACTGCGGCATCACCGTGTCGGCAGGATTGAATTTCTCTCCTCTTACAGCCCCTATCACGACCTCATCACCGGGCAGTCCTTTCACTACTGCAGCTACCTTGTACGACTGTGCAAAAAGGAAACTTCCGGCACTAGTTATGAAAAGAATAAACAGAAAATATATCTTGAAAAACCTCATGGGATTTTTGTTCTCTATTGGTATTTTCAACAAAGATAAGCATTCGGTCAAATTTTCCTGCCTGTTTATTTTTTAATTGAGGTATATTTTTTTCCTTTGTTAAAAATCTGTTCTGTATGGCTTTAAACTATTTGTGGATAGGATTCTTTCTGGTGGCTTTTGCCACTGCTTTGGTCCGTCTTATCTTTTTTGGCGATCTTGATATCTTCCCTCAGATAATGCAGGCCGCTTTCGACAATGCAAAGACAGGTTTTAACATCTCCCTCGGGCTGACAGGAGCGCTTACCTTGTGGCTTGGGATAATGAAAGTAGGAGAAAAAGGCGGAATGATAAACCTTCTTTCGAGGGCCATCGCCCCGTTTTTCAGCCGCCTCTTCCCGGAACTTCCAAAAAATCATCCGGCTTACGGAAGCATGGTGATGAACATTGCTGCAAATATGCTCGGGCTCGACAATGCCGCAACACCTATGGGGCTAAAAGCCATGAAAGAACTGCAGGAGAGCAATCCGGTAAAAGATACTGCCTCCAATGCACAGATAATGTTCCTTGTCCTTAATACATCAGGGCTTACCATCATCCCCATAAGTATCATGGTGATAAGGGCACAAAGGGGTGCCGCCAACCCGTCCGATATTTTTCTGCCAATCCTGCTTGCCACTTTTTTCAGTACTGTTGTGGGAATTGTTTCGGTTGCCATTGTGCAGAAAATAAAATTGTGGGACAAAGTTATACTTGCTTATCTGGGTGGGTTTTCATTGCTTGTGGGAACATTCATCTACTGGCTCTCAACCCTTCCGCGTGAGCAGATAGATGCCATATCGATGGTAACTGCAAACCTCATCCTTTTTTCTATCATCATTGTGTTCATCCTTATGGCAATGCGTAAAAAGGTGAATGTTTACGATGCTTTCATCGAAGGGGCCAAGGACGGGTTTAGCATTGCAGTGAAAATTATCCCGTTCCTTGTTGCCATACTCGTTGCCATTGGGGTATTCAGGGCATCGGGCGGAATGGATTTCATTGTTGACGGTGCACGGGCATTTTTCGGTTTTCTGGGCTTCGACACAAGATTTGTTGAAGCGCTGCCTACTGCTTTGATGAAGCCTTTAAGCGGCAGTGGGGCACGTGGAATGATGATAGATGCAATCAATACTTTTGGGGTCGATTCTTTTGTGGGACGTACGGCAAGTACGTTGCAGGGAGCTACAGATACCACTTTTTACATCCTTGCCGTTTATTTCGGTTCTGTTGGTATAAAGAAAACACGTCATGCTGTTGGCTGCGGCCTGATAGCTGATTTTGCGGGGATAGTGGCAGCCATTGCTATATCGTACCTGTTTTTCGGATAAATATTGGTTCTACTATATTTGTTGTGGGTTTTCTGTACCCCAAATTATCGCGTGATGCGGTTGTCACGATTTTTGAATGCTTCGCATCAAAAATCCCGCCAACCACGTTAAACTTTCTTACTTCCCATCCCCGCCCTAAAGGACGGGGCTATGGTTGTTTCGCTCTGTTGGGGCTACAAACTTTTGGGGGATATGCGATTGACGATGTGAGATTAACGAAGAAAAATCTGTAACTGTTTTAGCCCCCTTTTTTATTTCGTGGATTTTGATGTACATACTTTTAATATCATAAATTTGAAAACTCACAGAAAACTGAGTAGACCAAAATATTTACCTGAAAAAGTCATCGGATGACTCGAAGTCATCCGATGACTAAAAAACCCAGATTACAGTTTCATCTTCTTTTTAAAATCTGCCAGCACATCGGTCAGGGTAGGAGTGCCTATCTCCTGCAGGTCGTACATAACGCGTGTATGCGGTTTATTGATGTTTATGATACGGCCTAAATCGATGGGGGTCCCTATCACGACCGAATCGCACGGCGTATTGTCGATAGTGCGTTCAAGATCCCTGATCTGCTGTTCTCCGTAACCCATGGCAGGAAGCAGGTGGCCGATATTTGGATAGATCCTGAATGTTTCGGCAAGTTTCCCCACAAGATAATCCCTCGGGTCCACGATCTCTGAGGCACCGAACTTACGTGCTGCCACGATGGCTGCTCCTATCTTCATCTCTCCGTGGGTCAGGGTAGGGCCGTCCTCCACTGCAAGTATGCGTTTCCCTTTTATCAGATCCGGATCGGCAACTGTTATGGGCGATGCCGCATCGATAACTATTGCCCCGGTATTTACCTTTTCGATATTTTCCCTTACCAAAGTAACATCTTCAGGTGCTGCCGTATCTATCTTGTTTATGATAACCACATCGGCAATCCTAAGGTTCATCTCTCCCGGATAATATTTTAGCTCATGCCCTGTCCTGTGCGGGTCAACCACAGTTATCTGAAGATCGGGTTTGTAAAATGAAAAATCGTTGTTGCCGCCGTCCCACACGATCACATCACACCCGTTGGGATCGTTTTCGGCAGCTCTTACAATTGCTTCATAATCCACTCCCGCATAAATCACGTTTCCTCTCGCGATATGTGGCTCATACTCCTCCATCTCTTCGATAGTGCAATTGTGAAAAGTGAGGTCTTCTATCTTTTCAAAGCGCTGGACTTTCTGCTTTACGATATCCCCGTAAGGCATCGGGTGACGTATTGCAACAACCTTAAGTCCCAGTTCCATCAATATTTCAATCACCCTTCTTGAAGTCTGGCTCTTTCCACAACCGGTCCTTACCGCACATACCGATACCAGCGGCTTGGTACTTTTTATCATTGAATCATTCGGCCCGAGAAGCATGAATGAAGCCCCCGCTGCCTGAACGATTGCCGACATATGCATTACCTTGTCGTAAGTAACATCACTATACGAAAAAGCGCAAATGTCGATATGCCTCTCTTTTATCAGTCTGGGAAGGTCTTTCTCTGCAAAGATAGGTATCCCGTCAGGATAAAGGTCACCGGCAAGTTCCACAGGGTATTTTCTACCCTCGATATCCGGGATCTGTGCCGCAGTGAAAGCAATAACATTGTAATCCGTATTGTCCCTGAAATAGGTGTTGAAGTTGTGGAAATCACGTCCCGCAGCTCCGATAATTATTACATTTTTCATGGAAATATATTTTTGATTAATATTAGGTGCCTATTCCTGAAAAAATGATGAATAAGTTCGTTATTAAAATTAAATGATATATTTGAAAAAAGGAATAACAAAAATCAGGTTATCCTGAATTCGTAAAAAATACTTTAATGAACTATCTGGCACATCTTTTTCTCTCCGGCAATGACCATCATGTGATGATAGGAAACTTTATCGGCGATTACGTTAAAGGCAACCGTTACGATAAATATGCTCCGGGGATAAGGAAAGGAATATTGTTGCACCGCAGGATAGATGAGTTCACCGACAAACATGCAGTTGTAAAGCAGAGCGCATCAATGCTTTACGATCACTACGGGCGTTATTCGGGAATAATCACAGATATGTTTTACGATCACCTGCTGGCGTCGGGTTGGGAAATATACAGCGACACAGATCTGTCAGATTTTGTTTCCGGAGTTCACAAACTGCTTCTTCACAACTATTTTAAACTGCCTGCCCGGGTAAAGGGATTTTTGCCGTTCCTGATAAAAAACCGCGGACTGGAGAACTACAAAAACATATCAGGGCTTCACCGCGCACTGACCATAATGTCAAACCGCTCTTCACTGCCTGCCAAAACGGATGTTGCCATAAAAATACTTGAGGAGAACTACGAGGAGTTCCGTAATCAGTTTAACACGTTTTTTCCCGAAGCGATTAAAATGTCGGAGGAGTTTTTGAGGGAGTAGCCCCCTCCTAACCTCCCCCTAAATGGGGGAGGGACTCCTGTTTTCGGTGGGTTCCTCACCCCCTTTGAGGAAGTAGTCGTAAAGTCTTGATTTATCGTTTTTTCCCTCCCAATATGCATCGGGACATGCTCTCTCCATTTAGAAAGGGGGTAGGGGGTGAGGAAAACACCGGTAGCAAGATTTTGGCATTTGTTTCAAAATAAATTCGATTCGTCCGACGGCAGTAAGTCTATCGAACGTTTTCAGCATGCAACCCTCGGTGTGGCTCTAAGCCACGCCGAGGGTGTCCCCTCGTAAAATATTGAGGACGCGGCCTGGAGTCGCACTCCCAAATTAATACATTTACACTGCATGGATGTTCCGGTGCTCTGCACCTATTTTTTTGTTTCCTCTTTTGCTACAAATCTTGCGGTGCCACGCACCTTGGGGGTGAAGAATATCTCTATTCGTGCATCCGTGGCATCCTTGCGCCTTTCCGTCTCTGCGGTACCCCAATATCTCTTCTTTGTCTCTGTGTTCATCATCCGTCCTTCGTGGCTTTTTATATCCTTGCTTTAACCATCCTACCTTTTCCGCTCAGGTCGCTTTTAACTTCAATATCTCTGAAACCCAAACCTGAAAGCAGTTGTTTCACTTCATCTCCGAATGCCTCGTTGATCTCAAAAAAAAGAAAACCTCCTTCTTTTAGCATCCGGGTTGCTTTTTTTGATATCTCACGGTAAAAGATTAACGGGTCATTATCGTTTACAAACAAGGCGAGGTGTGGTTCGTGTTCCACCACATTCGGCTCCATCAGTTTTTTTTCCGACTCCCTGACGTATGGAGGATTGCTCACGATGATGTCATATTTTTGAAAATGTTTTTCCTCCGGTTCAAAGCTCAGGATGTCAACCCTGTCAAAAAGGATTTCAAGACCGTTATTCCGGGCATTTGATTTAGCTGTTTTGAGCGCCTCTCTGCTCATGTCCCAGGCTTCAACTGTAAATTCCGGTTTTTGCGATTTAATTCCCAAAGCTATGCATCCGCTTCCTGTTCCAATATCCAAGACCTTTGCGTCTGTTGTGTCAACATTCTCGCATATCCACATCACCAGCTCTTCTGTCTCAGGCCGCGGGATGAGGGTGGCAGGTGTTACTTCTAACTTCAGATCCAGAAAATGGGCTTCGCCAAGAATGTACTGTACAGGTTCATGCTTTTTCAGGCGAGAGACACAACTGTCAAGAAATTCTATCTGGGAGAGGGTCAGTTCAACATCTCCCTTTGTGAGCAAATCAGTAGCGGTAAAACCGGCGAGATATTCAAAAATGATACGGGAAAATTGCCGTATCTCTGTAGCAGGATACAAAGATTTTAACTCCTGCTGCATAAATTGCATATATCCCGAAATAGTTTTAACGCTCATTTTTATTATCTTGAACGGCAAATTTACGAATAAACTTTATGACCTACAGTCAGGACGAAAAATATATGGCACGGTGCCTGCAACTTGCAATGGACGGTGAAGGCAGCACATATCCCAATCCGTTGGTGGGCTCTGTGATAGTGCATAAAGGTAAAATTATTGGAGAAGGGTTTCACTGGAAAGCCGGTGAACCGCATGCGGAGGTAAACGCTATAAATTCGGTGAGGAACAAGGAATTGCTTAAAGAATCTACACTTTATGTGAACCTTGAGCCGTGTGCCCATTTCGGACGTACCCCGCCATGTTCACTTGCCATCATCAACCATAAGATACCGAGAGTTGTGATAGGATGTGTTGATACTTTTTCGAAAGTCTCGGGTAAAGGGATAGAGATGATGCGCAAGGCCGGAGTGGAGGTTACAACAGGAGTACTTGAACAGGAGAGCAGATATCTTAACCGCAGGTTCTTCACTTTTCATGAGAAAAACCGTCCTTTTGTCATGCTTA
>JALVJU010000582.1 GCA_027034005.1 Marinilabiliaceae bacterium | reverse complement strand
GTTAAGGGCGATCCGCTGCCACAACCAGGCATCCCGGAATCACTCAACGTGCTGCTGCATGAGATGCGCGGACTGGGTCTGAGCATCAACCTGGATTAAGATTACACAAGTGGGTTCCGTCACCCGACGGAACATCACTTTCATTGTTAAAATATTTTATTCGACTCTATATGGCTTTCAGAAGAGATCAGAAAAACAAAGGGAACTTCACTAAAATTTCTATTGGCCTTGCATCACCGGAAGAGATTCTGGAAATGTCAAGCGGTGAAGTACTCAAACCGGAGACGATAAACTACCGTACCTACAAACCTGAACGCGACGGACTGTTCTGTGAAAGGATCTTTGGTCCCGTGAAGGATTATGAGTGTCATTGCGGTAAATACAAGCGTATCCGTTACCGTGGTATTGTTTGTGACCGATGTGGTGTAGAGGTAACCGAGAAGAAGGTTCGCCGTGAGCGTATGGGACACATCCAACTGGTTGTGCCTGTGGCACACATCTGGTATTTCAAATCACTACCCAACAAAATAGGTTATCTGCTCGGATTACCTACCAAGAAACTTGACACCATCATCTACTATGAAAGATATGTGGTTATTCAACCGGGTATCAAAGAAGAGGATGGTATTAAAAAGATGGATTTCCTGACAGAAGAGGAATATCTTGATATTCTCGAAGCGCTTCCAAAGGACAATCAACATCTTGACGATGATGATCCCAACAAATTCATCGCAAGGATGGGAGCTGAAGCTGTTGCAATGCTTCTTGCCCGCATCGACCTTGACGAACTATCGTACGACTTAAGGCATAAAGCAAACACAGAAACATCACAGCAGCGTAAGAACGAGGCATTAAAGCGCCTTAGCGTTGTTGAGTCTTTCCGTAAGTCCAAAGGCATTAACCGCCCCGAGTGGATGATAGTGAAAGTTGTTCCTGTTATACCGCCCGAACTGAGGCCACTTGTACCTCTCGATGGTGGCCGTTTTGCCACATCAGACCTGAACGATCTTTACCGCAGGGTGATTATTCGTAACAACCGTTTGAAAAGGCTTATCGAGATCAAAGCTCCGGAAGTTATCCTTCGTAACGAGAAAAGGATGCTCCAGGAAGCCGTTGACTCACTGTTCGACAACTCAAGAAAATCGAATGCCGTTAAGACTGACTCCAACCGTCCACTGAAATCACTTTCTGACAGTTTGAAAGGAAAGCAGGGACGTTTCCGTCAGAACCTTCTTGGTAAGAGGGTTGACTACTCTGCACGTTCCGTGATCGTTGTAGGTCCGGAGCTGAAAATGCATGAGTGCGGTATTCCTAAAGATATGGCTGCCGAGCTTTACAAGCCTTTCATCATCCGTAAGATGATCGAGAGAGGAATTGTGAAGACCGTTAAATCAGCCAAAAAGATCGTTGACAGAAAAGATCCTGTAGTATGGGACATTCTGGAGAACGTGCTTAAGGGACACCCCGTTATGCTTAACCGTGCCCCGACACTTCACCGTCTCGGTATCCAGGCATTCCAGCCTAAACTTATCGAAGGAAAAGCCATTCAGCTTCATCCGCTGGCATGTGCCGCATTCAACGCCGACTTTGACGGTGACCAGATGGCTGTTCACCTGCCTCTTGGCAATGCTGCCATCCTGGAGACCCAAATGCTGATGCTTGCATCACAAAACATCCTGAACCCTGCTAACGGAGCGCCTATCACAGTGCCTTCACAGGACATGGTACTTGGTCTGTACTACATGACCAAGCCACGTAAAGGTGTAAAGGGAGAAGGTCTGACCTTCTACTCTCCGCAGGAAACAGAGATAGCATACAACGAGGGTGTTGTTGACCTTCATGCAAATGTTAAGGTACGTACTTACGACCTTAACGAAAAAGGTGAAAGAGAATTAAAAGTCATAGATACTACCGTAGGACGGATACTTTTCAACAAGTACGTTCCAGAAGAGGTAGGTTACCTGAACACCGTACTTACCAAAAAGTCACTTCGTGACATTATCGGTAACGTACAAAAGATTTGCGGTATCCCACGTACTGCAGCATTCCTTGATGACATCAAGAACCTTGGATACCGTATGGCATTCGAAGGCGGACTGTCATTTAACCTTGAGGATGTTATCGTTCCCGAGGCCAAGGAGAAACTCGTTAAAGACGGATATGCCGAGGTTGAAGAAGTGCTGAACAACTACAACATGGGTCTTATCACTAACAATGAAAGATACAATCAGATCATTGACATCTGGACACATGTTAACGCACGCCTGACACAGACCGTGATGAAACAGTTGAGTGAAGACCAGCAGGGATTCAACTCAGTGTACATGATGCTTGACTCAGGTGCGAGGGGTTCTAAAGAACAGATTCGTCAGCTTTCGGGTATGAGGGGATTGATGGCCAAGCCGCAGAAATCCGGTGCCGAAGGAGGACAGATCATTGAGAACCCGATCCTTTCAAACTTTAAGGAGGGGCTGTCTGTACTTGAGTACTTTATTTCTACTCACGGTGCCCGTAAAGGTCTTGCCGATACTGCCCTTAAGACTGCCGATGCAGGTTACCTTACCCGTCGTCTTGTTGATGTTTCACAGGATGTTGTTATCCGGGAGGATGACTGCGGTACGTTGAGAGGTCTTGCTGCTACGGCTGTCAAGAACAATGAAGAGACAATTGTTTCACTGTACGAAAGGATACTGGGACGTTTCTGCGTGCATGATATCTATCACCCAAGCACAGGTGAGCTGATCATCAAGTCAGGTGAAGAGATCACTGAAGAAGTTGCTCAGATAATCGAAGAGTCACCTATTGAAAGGGTCGAGATACGTTCAGTTCTTACCTGTGAATCGAAAAACGGTGTTTGTGCCAAGTGTTACGGACGTAACCTTGCTACCGGACAGAAAGTTCAGAAAGGTGAGGCTGTAGGAGTTATCGCGGCACAATCAATCGGTGAACCGGGTACTCAGCTTACTCTTCGTACATTCCACGTTGGTGGTACTGCATCGAACATCACTTCGGAAAGCAGCATCTCATCAAAATACGATGGAATACTTGAGATCGACGAGCTTAGAACAGTAACCAAGAACGTTGATGGCAAGAAGGTCGAGATCGTTATTGGCCGTCTTGCTGAACTTAAGATCCTTGACAAGAACACTAAGATTCCTTTGACCACTCATCCGATACCTTACGGAGCCAGTCTCTACTTCAAGAATGGAGCTACGGTTAAGAAAGGTGACCTGATATGTGAGTGGGATCCTTACAATGCTGTTATCATAACTGAAAAAGCAGGCAAGGTTTCATTCGAGAATATGATCGACAGTATCACTTACAAGGAAGAGTCTGATGAGCAGACAGGATTCCGTGAGAAAGTAATCATCGAGACCAAGGATAAGACCAAGAACCCGTCATTGAGGATACTGAATGACAAAGGTGAAGTGATCAAGAGTTACAACATTCCTGTGGGAGCCCGTATCTCACTTGCCGATGGCGACGAGGTAAAACAGGGTGATATCATCGCCAAGATACCACGTGCAACAGGTAAGGCAGGTGATATCACCGGAGGTCTGCCAAGGGTAACGGAACTTTTCGAAGCACGTAACCCGAGTAACCCTGCCGTTGTTTCAGAGATCGACGGAGAGGTGGCTTTCGGTAAGATAAAGCGTGGTAACCGCGAGATCATCATAACTTCGAAAAACGGGGAGATCAAGAAATATCTTGTGCCTCTGTCAAAACAGATACTTGTTCAGGAAAACGACTATGTACGTGCCGGAACACCTCTGTCCGACGGAGCAACCACTCCTGCCGACATCCTTGCTATCAAAGGCCCGACAGCTGTTCAGGAATACATCGTTAACGAAGTACAGGATGTTTATCGTTTGCAGGGTGTGAAGATCAACGACAAGCACTTCGAGATCATCGTACGTCAGATGATGCGTAAAGTAGCCATCGAAGATTCCGGTGACACCAAATTCCTTGAGAAGCAGATCGTGGACAAGATCGAGTTCATGGAAGAGAACGATAACATCTGGGGCAAGAAGGTTATCGAGGATTCCGGTGATTCAGAAACCCTTAAACCAGGTATGATCGTAACAGCAAGAAGGCTCAGGGACGAGAACTCTATGCTGAAGCGCAAAGACCATAAGCTTGTAACCGCCCGTGACGCTGTTCCGGCAACATCAAGCCAGGTACTTCAGGGTATCACAAGGGCTGCCCTTCAAACCAAGAGCTTCATGTCAGCCGCTTCGTTCCAGGAGACGACAAAAGTCCTTAACGAAGCTGCCATCCAGGGCAAGGTTGACAAACTTGAAGGATTGAAGGAGAATGTTATCTGCGGTCACCTGATACCTGCAGGAACAGGACTTCGTGAATACCAGAACATAATTGTCGGCTCTAAGGAAGAATACGACAGGTTTGTTAAGGTTGACGAAGAGACTACCGAAGAAGAAGCTTAGTAATTAAGCATGACATATATGAAAAAGGAGAAGCACTAAGTGTTTTCTCCTTTTTTGTTTTTATCTTTACAGTAGACAAAAACATCAAGAAATCATGGAAGACAATAAGAAGAAACCACAACAGAATCAACTTAACATAGAACTGAACGAAGAAGTTGCACAAGGTGTCTATTCAAATCTGGCAATAATAACCCACTCCCCGTCCGAATTTGTTATCGACTTTGTGCGTATCATGCCCGGAGTGCCCAAGGCACCGGTAAAATCACGTGTCATACTGACACCTGAGCATGCAAAAAGATTAATGAAAGCACTGAATGATAACATTCAGAGATATGAGGCTATCCACGGCCCCATCAAGAATGTAGATGATCACGGCGGAGGCCCCGTAATGCCAATGAACTTCGGCACTCCTCCGGCAGAGGCATAAAAAATAAGAACAATAAAAAATATCCACGTACTTTTTAATCAGGTACGGGGATAGATTTTTATGAGTGAACTATAACTTCTAATGATAAAACGGGAAATGCCTGACCTGCCAGACAATTGAGTTTTTCCAGCTGTCTGTGGTACTGTCAATAAACACATTTGCCTTATTCCCGTCGTAAAGCGACTTGCCGTCTTTGGAGAAGATACTGATGTAAACCGTTGCATGATACTGTTTTTGTGTATTGCCTGACGAAACGCCCATAGCACTGCTGTTTCCTGTGGCCGTAGCGAATCCCGTGTTCGTTGAAGCAGTACCCTGCACAGTTTTATCGATAGTACCGATAAGGATGTAACCTGCACCTATGGCATCGGCAAGTTCTTTGGTCGTATAATCGTCAAGCGTTTGCGGAGTGATACCTGCTTTGTGCATTTTAACGTTCACATCCCGCGCATTCATGGGGACAACCTTAAAATGCTTCTGTTTTTTTGTGATGTATCCGATAAGATACTGCTGAGCTTGTTTTCCCAACTGCTCATTGTAGTGACCGTCTTCTGTTGCTGCAAAAGGCAAAATTGCCAATGTTTCCTGACCTTATGAAAATACCGGCATGGAAAGAAAAACAAGTAAAAGAGTGTTCCTGATCTTTCTCATAACTGAATAGTTTTAAAATATTAAAATTGAGGCGGTCAATATTATAAAAAACAGACAGGGCTGTTTGTTTTAAGCTAGATTGTTAAATAGATTTAATTGTTTTTGACCTCAAGTATCCAGGAGGCTTCGCCGGGCCTAAGGACATATTCAATGACTTTTGTCCCTCCTGAAGGGCAACAGTTGGCATCGCCATCCTTGTATACCGGGTATTTACAGTAAAGCCTGTTACCGGAAACATAAACGGAATCATGTCCCATGTAACCTTTAAAAACCTTCTCCTGCTCTTTTTCAGGTAACTCTTTCACATACACGGGAGTTACACTTTTATCCTTGTTGGACGAAAAAGCATAAATGGTTCCGTAGGAACCCGAACCTGCAGAGGTAGTGATGATGTACAGTTCATCAAAACCGTCACCGTTCACATCTGCTGTAAAAACGTTAGTAACAGGATCGGCATCCTTAATGTTAATCGGCTCATTCACTTCGTCAAATCCTTTGGGAACAATAGTTATGTCATTCAAACTGGCACTTGTGCTATGCGTTTTTACGATGAACTCTTTGCCGGTTCCGGTTCTCAAACGATATTCGTTCTCATTCTCGTTCACCTGCTGTCCAACTTTTGTTTTCTCTTTTGTTGAATTCTTTTTTTCACTGTTCTGTCCACAGGATGCAAAAAAGGCCAAAACGACGAAAAGGGCTGTTGTGAATTTCATAATTTTAGTTTTACGACCAAAAGGCGCCTATAATCTTACCGCTAAGACGCCAAGGCGCTGTGTTTATATTTCTTTACCGGTAAATAACTTAACGAATGTTTATAAGATACTCTTTAAACAAACAGCAGTAACTATTGTTTTGATTGATATTGGCAGACACACAACAAGTCGGTTAAACCTTACCGTCTGTCAGCCACTTTAACGGGAAACAGACAAAAGCATTTTTCTTGTATCCATCTTTCACAAAAGCTGCTTTTATTACCCCTCAGCACTTGAATGGTCACTTATTATCAACCACCGGCCTTTTATCTTTTGTATTACGAGTGTGAAATAACCGTTCATCTCTCCCGCATCCCTTTTCAACTCAAACCGTCCGATAACAAAAGCCGTATTCTTGTCGATCTTTGAGATATTAAAAATTTTAAAATCTAAATGCCCCATTGCTTTTTTATCGGGATAACCCTTCTTGTAGTTATCCAAAGTCGCCTGCCAACCGTAAGTAGGGCCGTGCGAGCCCACAAAGACCAGTTTATCCGAATGCCAGTATGTATCCATGAATTTCTCAATGTTACCGTCATTCCATGCATCAACCTGCTTTTTGAGCAAAGCTTCGATCTCATTTTTGTCCTTCTCACTGATCTTCTCTCCGGCAAATGCAGGATGTACTAAACAAAATATCAGCAGTACAGTGAAAATTGTTTTCATGATCATGGGTTTTTTGTTCTAATTCCACACTCACATAAAAGAGTTCAACAAATTAAAATATTAACTTCTTTAGTCTGAGTGACAAAACAGCACCTTAAACGACAGTGATAAACACAAATTATTCAACTCGTTTCAAATCCAGGTCTTGAAAATCGAAACTGAAATCGATGTTAGGTGAAATGCCTTTCATTTTTAGGCCTATGGCTTTTCCATTCTCATCAAGTGTAAACATTGCAAAAGCATCGGCATTCATGTCCCTGTAATCCCATCTAATGGCAAATGTGTTCGCTTTGTAAAAGAACATCCTGCCAGTAAGTTTTGGTGAGCGGTACGACCTGAACCTAAGTTGGCCGTCTTTTTTGCAAACCTCAACTTTGCCAAACCATTGATCTTTATATACTCCCGTCCATTTTGCTGTATCCACGGGCTGGCCCCTGACTTTACCTACCTCATCCCAAACTTTAATGGTAACCGAATCTGCCTTGCTTTTTTTCATGGCAAAATATGCTGAGTAAATATCCACCCAGTTAAGATCACTCAGCCCTAGGTAACTGTCAACAATGGTCTTTGTTACTGCCGAGAACACAGCTGCGCCGTCATCACTTGTGTTGGTAAGCACCACAACACCGAGATTGATGTCGGGTATCATCACAACCCTCGACAACATACCGGGCAGCCCTCCGGTATGCGATACACTCATCATGCCGTTAACATCTTTCAGCATCCATCCCAGACCGTATCCCGCAAAATGGCTTTTGTACCGGGAATTATTATCCGCCTGCAT
>JALVJU010000581.1 GCA_027034005.1 Marinilabiliaceae bacterium | reverse complement strand
CCTGATGCTGCATCGCCTGCGGCAAATACCTTGTCGACGCTTGTGCGGTGCTTACCGTCGATCTTAACATTGCCCCTCTCGTCAAGCTCAAGGCCGAATTCGCTGACAAGGCCTTCATGCACGGGATGAACAAAACCCAATGCAAGGAAAACCAGGTCTGAATCTATCAACCTTGTTGTCTCCGGCTTTTCTGTCATCTGCCACCTTCCATTCTCGTCTTTGTTCCATTCAACCTCAACAACCTCGGTCTGCTTCAGCACACCATTCTCGCCGATAAAACGTTTGGTGTTCAAACTCCAGAATCGCTCACAGCCCTCTTCGTGTGAAGTGGATGTCTTAAGCACATTAGGCCAGTAAGGCCAGGGATTGTCCGGACTTCTTTTCTCCGGCGGTTTTGGAAGTATCTCGATCTGTGTTACTTTTTTTGCTTTGTGACGGTTCGATGTTCCCACACAGTCACTACCGGTATCTCCACCACCTATCACAAGTACGTTCTTGTCTTTTGCATGGATACGTTCTTCGGCAGGGATCTCCTCGCCCCTGTTGACACGGTTCTGCTGAGTGAGGAACTCAAGGGCAAAATGAACGCCTTTCAGGTCCCGGCCTTCAACAGGAAGGTCACGCGGCTGCATGGCGCCTATGGCAAGTACAACGGCATCATACTCTTTAAGCAGTTCTTCGCCTTTGATGTCAACTCCCACAAATGTGTTTGTCCTGAATTCAATGCCTTCTTCCCTGAATATCTTAAGACGGCGGTCGATGACCCTCTTGTTAAGCTTAAAATCCGGGATGCCGAACCTCAACAGTCCGCCGCATGCCTCGTCTTTTTCAAAAACAGTGACCGAGTGGCCTGCCTGGTTCAACAGATCGGCAATTGACAAACCGGCAGGTCCCGATCCCACAACTGCAACTTTCTTTCCGGTCCGTTTCTCAGGAATACGGGGAGTGATGTACCCCAGTGCAAAAGCTTTCTCCACAACTGCCACCTCATTCTCACGTATGGTCACCGCCTCCTCATGAATGGCAAGCACACATGATTTCTCACAAAGGGCCGGACAGATACGGCCGGTGAATTCCGGAAAACTGTTCGTTGAGTGAAGTATCTCACTGGCAAGTTTCCAGTCGCCGCGATAAAGGGCGTCCTGCCATTCGGGCACCTTACTTGATGTTGAACAAGCCCAGTGACAGAAAGGCACACCGCAATCCATACAGCGCGATGCCTGAAGTTTCCTGTCGACCTCGTTCAGCACCTGTTCCACTTCACCGTAATCGTCTATTCTTTCTTCAACAGGCCTGTAACCTGCATCTTTTCTTGTGATCTTTATGAATCCTTTAGGATCTCCCATATCTAACTTCTTTAAGCACACCCCCGCCCATCCTTTGGGGAGAGGTGAACAAAACTTTATTCAAAATATTTTAAGACCCCACTAACCACTCCCCCTAAGGGGGGAGCCGGAGGGGGCTATTCTTTTTTATTCAAAAATATAAGGTGCGTCTTCCGTTTCACGAAGTTTTTTCTCAAGCTCACGTACCTTCTCCTCTTCAAGAACCTTCTTGTACTCGAACGGTATCACCTTAACGAACAACGGCAGATACTGTTCCCAGTTTACAAGTATCTCCTGGGCTTTCTCGCTCTGAGTATGCATCAGGTGCTTGTTTAGCATGAACTGCAACTCCTGAACATCGGCATGATCCTCAACAGGTGTCAGGTCAACCAGTCCTTTGTTACAGTAGTACTCAAAGTCCCCTGTTTCGTCGAGGATGTAAGCGATACCACCGCTCATACCTGCAGCAAAGTTACGCCCTGTCTTCCCGATCACAACAACACGCCCGCCTGTCATGTACTCACAGCAGTGGTCTCCTGTTCCTTCCACTACGGCATGTGCTCCTGAGTTACGCACGGCAAAACGCTCGCCTGCCACTCCACGAACATACAGGAACCCGTTTGTTGCACCGTAAAGCACAGTGTTACCGATGATGATGTTCTCATCAGGCACAAAAGTGCTTCCTGTAGGCGGAACAACGATGATCTTACCCCCGGACAATCCTTTACCAAGGTAGTCGTTGGCATCACCTTCAAGACGGAAGCTTAATCCCTGAGGTATAAATGCCCCGAAACTCTGCCCTGCCGATCCCCTGAAAGTACAGTTGATGGTATTTTTAGGCAAGCCTTCCTCACCATGCCTCTTCGAAACCTCACCGCCAAGCATTGCTCCCACGGTACGGTCAACATTGTGTATCTCTTTGGCGATCCACACTTTTGATTTGTTGACAAGTGCCGGCCTGGCCTGTTTTATCAGTTCGCGGTCAAGCACATCGTCTATCTTATGTTTCTGCTCTGTGATATTCCTTATCGGATAAATCTTGCTCTCCTCAGGCGAATAGAGCAGGTTGCTCATATCAATACCTTTGGTCTTCCAGTTGCCAACACTCTTGTCCTGCTCGAGCAGGTCAACCCTTCCGATAACCTCATCAAGAGAGCGGAAGCCGAGTTTGGCAAGATACTCGCGCACCTCGCGGGCAATAAAAGTAAAGTAGTTAACTACGTACTCATGCTTGCCAATAAAGCGTTTGCGCAGGTCCTTATCCTGTGTTGCAATACCTGCAGGACAGGTATTCAGGTGGCATTTGCGCATCAGCACACAACCAAGTGTCACCAAAGCCCCGGTAGCAAAACCGTACTCCTCGGCACCAAGCATTGCCATCTTTAACACATCGAGGCCTGTCTTAAGCTGGCCGTCAGTCTGTATCTTGACCCTTCCCCTAAGGTTGTTCATCACAAGTGTCTGCTGCACATCGGCAAGACCGATCTCAACCGGCATACCTGCATGTTTGATGGAACTTGCAGGGCTGGCCCCTGTACCGCCCTCAGTACCACTTATCACGATAAGGTCGGCATGGGCTTTTGCCACTCCGGCGGCCACAGTTCCCACTCCATTTTCAGATACGAGCTTAACGCTCACCTTAGCTGACGGATTGATGCTCTTAAGGTCGAATATCAACTGTGCCAGGTCTTCGATGGAATATATATCATGATGCGGGGGAGGTGAAATCAGTGTGATACCCGGAGTCGACTTACGCAATCCGGCGATTATTTTATCCACCTTAAATCCCGGGAGCTGGCCTCCTTCGCCCGGCTTTGCACCCTGTGCTATCTTGATCTGAAGCTCATCTGCATTCACAAGGTAGTTGCTCGTCACGCCGAAACGGCCGCTGGCAACCTGCTTTATGGAACTTCGTGCAGGAGACTTGAACCTTGTGGCATCCTCTCCGCCTTCTCCTGTATTGCTTCGTCCGCCTATCTTATTCATCGCAAGGGCCATCGCCTCGTGTGCCTCTTTCGAGATCGAGCCGTACGACATGGCTCCCGTTACAAAACGCTTCAGGATATTTTCTATCGGTTCAACTTCGTTAATATCAATGGGAGTCCTTCCCTCTTCTTTCAGCTTCAGGAATCCCCTGATGAACAACGGCGTTTGATTGTCTTTCTCAACCAGGCTGCTGAACTCTTTGTATTTGTTGTAATCATTTCTTGATGTGGCCCACTGCAACAACCCTATCGTATCAGGGTTCCAGCCGTGCTTCTCTCCGTATTTGCGGTATGCAAAAGCACCCCGGTAATCGAACGGGTTTTTGTTGAACGGCTTTTCGTAAGCATTCTTGTGAACCATTTCGTACTCACGGGCAATCTCTTCCAGGCCAACCCCGCCGATCTTGGTAGGCACACCTGTGAAGTACTCATCGATAACTTCCTTAGAGACACCCACGGCCTCGAAAATCTGCGCACCGTGATAACTGCGCAGGGTACTGATACCCATTTTCGAAAGTATCTTAAGAAGCCCTTTGTTGATGGCTTTGATGTAGTTCTCACGGGCCTCGCTGTATTTCATTTTTATTTTACCCTTCTCTACAAGGTCGTTGATGATGGCAAAACTCACGTAGGGGTTTACAACACTGGCACCAAAACCAAGCAACAAGGCAAAGTGCATCACTTCACGTGCTTCTCCTGTCTCAACCAAAAGGCCTATCTGCATCCTCTTCTTCTTCACTATCAGGTGGTGATGGATGGCCGCAACGGCGAGCAGTGACGGCACCGGCGCTTTATCTTTGGCGATATCCCTGTCGGAAAGAAGGATGTAATGAATTCCGTCATCAACGGCTTTCTCCGCCGTATTGCACATATCGTCAATGGCCTTTTTCAGCCCCTCGCCTCCCGAACCGGCTTCAAAGACCATTGGAATGGTAACATGCGTAAACTCATCCCTGCGGAAATCCTTGATCTTGCCAAGGTCGGTATTGTTAACTATGGGGCTCTCGAACTTGATGGAGCGGCAGTTGAGCGGCGATTCTTCAAGCAGGTTCTTCGACACTGACCCGATGTAGTTGGTAAGTGCCATCACGAGCCCTTCACGAATTGGATCGATAGGCGGGTTGGTCACCTGTGCGAACAACTGCCGGAAATATGAGAAGAACCTTTGTGGCTTCCCTGACAGTCCTGCCATCGGGGTATCGTTACCCATGGAACTTATCGGCTCGGCGCCTGTACCGGCCATGGGAGTGATTATTTTCTCGAACTCCTCCTTGTTGTACCCGAACGATTTAAGATACTCGTCATATTTTTCTCCGAGATCGGACGGAACACGCTGTTTAACTTCGATATCTTTCAGGCGGATACGGTTTTCCTTAAGCCAGTTGTCATAAGGGTGACGGCTCGAAAGTTGCGCTTTGATCTCCTCATCGGGAATGATGATGCCGAGCTGTGTATCGACAAGGAGAAGTTTACCCGGTTTCAAACGGCCTTTCTCTTTGATCTCCTCCGGCGGGAACGTCTGAACCCCAACCTCGGAACCCATCACTATGTTGTCATCTTTTGTGATAACATATCTTGAAGGACGCAACCCGTTACGGTCTAGCGTGCCGCCGATGTACCGCCCGTCGGAGAACACTATCGATGCCGGGCCGTCCCATGGCTCCATGATGGTGGAGTAGTATTCGTAGTAAGCCTTTAGGCTTTCCGGTATCGGGTTTTTGTCGTTCCACGATTCGGGGATAAGCATGCTCAGTGCATGTGGGATGGAGCGTCCTGTCAGCACAAGGAACTCCAGCACATTGTCAAGCGATGCGGAGTCGCTCTTGCCCTTTTCGATAACAGGGAAAACCTTTTTCAGGTCTTCACCGAACACATCAGACTCAAGGAGTCCCTCACGGGCCTCCATCCAAAGGCGGTTACCCTTAATGGTGTTGATCTCACCGTTGTGCGCAAGAATGCGGAACGGCTGTGCAAGGTCCCATGTGGGGAAAGTGTTGGTACTGAAACGGGAGTGCACAAGCGAAATGGCACTCTTCATCCTGCTGTCCTGAAGGTCGGTGTAGTACTGCCCCAACTGCTCAGGCGTGAGCATTCCTTTGTAGATAAATATTTTTGATGAAAGACTGGGAATGTAAAATGCCTCTTTCTCTTCAAGGTCGGAACCGGCTATCTTGTTCTCGGTAACCTTGCGGACTATGTAAAGCTTGCGCTCCAGCTTATCCTGCTCGTAATTCCCTTTAACAAAAACCTGCTTTATCACCGGCTCTGTCCGTGCCGCGATCTCTCCTATCACACTGCTGTTCACAGGCACATCACGATAACCGATCAGTTTAAGTCCTTCCTGCTCGATAGTTTCATTCAGCACCGACATGCATGCTTCCGCCTCCTTTTCATTCTTTGGAAGGAACAAAAGCCCTGAGCCGTATTTACCTTCCGCAGGCAGTTGCAACTGTATCGATCTAAAAAACTCATGTGGTAACTGTATCAATATCCCCGCTCCGTCACCTGATTTATTATCTGAACTTTCAGCTCCCCGGTGGGTCATATTCACAAGTATCTCTAATCCCCTCTTAACGATGTCGTTGGACTTATTGCCTTTTATGTTGGCCATAAAACCAATCCCGCAATTGTCATGTTCGTTGGCAGGATCATACAACCCTTGTGGTTTTGGAAATCTTTTCTGCATACTATTTTTCTTTAAACAGGAGGAGAAATAACAAGTAAAGTTATGTTTCAGCGAGCAAAAGAAATTCAGAGTTACGATTTCTAAAAAACACTCATCCTCCACTTACAAATTATCACAAAAACTTGCTGCTGAAATTAGAAATCGAACGCAAAACTAGTTTAAATTATTTTTTTTTCCAATTTGGATTTTGAAAAAATATGACAATTGTCAGCCTCCTAAAGACATTATGAAGCTGACAATCATACCTGAATAAAATTTATCACCTAACTCCGGTTCTCTTTATATTCCCTGTAGATAACATACAACATGAACAATACCATAATAATGGAACTGATCCATGAAACTGTAGTTCCGATCTTCCATGCAGCCGGTTCAAAGCGAAATTCTACCTTATGTTCGCCGGCAGGGACTTTCATCGCCCTGAGAACATAATCGACCCTGAAATAAGGAGCCTTTTTGCCGTCCACATATGCATTCCAACCTTTATCGTAATAAATATCAGACATCACAGCCAGCTGGTCAGTACCGGCTTTTGAATGATAGGCAAGATAGTTAGGCCTGTATTCCGTGAGATCCATTACTGCCGTACTGTCTTTTGTGAAATCGAACAGCAGATACTTAAACCGTTTGTCTACTACAGCTGTTGATGCAGGATCGAAATTCTGAACAGCTTTTATCTCTTCATCGGCATTGTCTACAACTTTAACCCTGTCAACAAACCAGGCATTGCCCAGCGCATAAGGATTTACTATCGGGGCAGCATCAGGATTATAAATTATATACTTCGTATTGAGCATGTTTAAAATTCCAAGACGGCTCAACACACTGTCTATTGACTGAGGGGTCGGATTACTCCTCAGTGTTCCGATAAACATTTGCATCTCCTTACTTATTCCATGATCGATAAGCTCCTGGTATCTCCTCATCTTTGCACCGTGGTAACCTCCTATGGATTTATGGAAATATGAAGTGCTTGCATCATTAAAAGTGCTTACCGCAACATTCAATACCCGGTAGTAACTTTTATCTTTCAATATCTGAATATCTGCTTTAGATGGCCTATACGGGTTTTCTACCTTTCTTTTTGAAATGAAATTATCGGCATTCAGGTAGCGCTTGTCAACTCCCCACAAATCAATAAGTACAAGCATTATCAGACCTGTAATAAAATATTTTGCACCTATCTTTCTGTTAAAGTAAAACCACAATGAAAATGCGGCCAGCCCTATGAAGATCAATGACCTGAAAGCATCTGCCATCATCATGTCAGCCCGGTCTTCCCTTAATGCATCCATGAGGTTTGGATACTTGCCAAACATCTGAGCATCCACAGCCGACGTAAAGTCAAGTATTGATTTGCCCAGCAACAGGAACACTACGATCACGCCCCCGGTTATTCCCAGTGAATATTTCAGTGCCTTCATAAACTCATCCTTCGACACTTCCCCCTTCAATACTTTATCAACTGCCATAATTCCAAGAAAGGGCATGGCGATCTGAGTCATCACAAGGGTCATTGACACTGTTCGGAATTTGTTGTATCCGGGGAAATGATCAAGAAACAGATCACTGAACCACATTAAGTTATGCCCCCATGCCAGGAGAATGCTTAAAATAGTGGTAACCACCAGCCACCATTTAATCTCGCCTTTGACAACAAAAAGCCCGAAAACAAATAAAAATACGATGATTGCGCCGATATAGACCGGCCCGGATGTCATTGGTTGCGCCCCCCA
>JALVJU010000580.1 GCA_027034005.1 Marinilabiliaceae bacterium | reverse complement strand
ACCAGTCAAAGCAGGTTCAAACCTCATATTACCACCATTATATAAATATATAATTAAAAGGAGTATAAAAATATTGTTAAAACCAACCACATACCATAAACAGTTACTGAAAAATGGTTAACATGGAACTCCACTCTTTACCAACGGGTATTACTACTATGTTAAATTATAAAGTTTTACACAATACTTCGTATAATAACCTTTTTATACTAGAAGATACAAACAGAACAATGTGGTGAAAACACATGACCGATGGAGAGGCGAAAGTTGTAAATCTCACACCCCATGAAATAGTAGTTTTTTCCCAGGATGGAAAGGAGCTAGCTAGATACCCAGCGACGGGTACCGTCGCCAGGGTTACCACTAGTGAAAAAGTAGTTGGTGAGCTAGGTAACGTTCCGCTAGTGAAAACGGAGTATGGGGAGGTTGTGGGACTCCCCGAGGAACCGGAACCCGAGACGTACTACGTGGTTAGCATACTGGTAGCACAGGCTATACAGTCAAACCCAGAGTTATACAGTAAGTTCAAGGGCAGAATACTCGTACCTAACACGTCCCCTACCCCGCTAGGGGTTGTTAGGGACGAGCAAGGGAGGATAAGGGGAGTTAAATCCTTCATACTCTTTTAACGCCTTTTTATATATTATTACTTATATGGGGTGGGACCATTCCCTTCCTCAAGTATATTTTTTCCAAATGTAAAAATCCACGCCTATTTATTTTCCACGACAAGGAAACTGACACCTGGTACTTGTTACTATCTCCCTTTGAAAAATTTATGGAAATTGGCTTACCTAAAGGATTAAATCCGTATACTAAAGTAGAGGAGTTCGGTTTTATCGACCCCGCAGTTGATAGGGGGTGGCAGGGGGAAGGGTACATAGCAACGACTACAATCTCCTCCAAGGTTTACAGTGTTGAGGTTATTGAGGGTATTAATAAATACATAGTTACTGTGGTTCCTACTGGATGGGAGAGTAAGGTTAATCATCCCAAAAACGAGTATTTAGTTATTGAAGTTCTAAGGTACTCGGGGGAACCGGAGGACCTTGTTCAAATAGTTAAAAGGAAGTTAGAGGAGTTAGAAAAAGCTGAAATGGAAGACTAAAATCCCGGGCTATTCCACCTATGTTATGTGGTTTATGTTGGTAATGTCAATTACAACGTACTTATATGGTCCATAATAAAATAAGGCGTGGAGGGCTTCCTTACCAAGTAGTACATTAACCGCATCAACCCATATACCTCTTAGTCTGTTTTTTAGAAAAAGCACAGCTCCCTTAACAGGTAGTCTTGTGGAAACCAGTAATACTAACCGATTACTTGAGAGAGACCACTCCCGAAAGTACCTGATTAATATACTGGGGCTTTCTACTATTCCACTTTCCACTATTTTACCTTTTTTAATAAGGTAGTTAACCACGTCCATGTCTAGCAGGTACGCTGAATATTTGAGGATGTTGTCGTCTATTGTTATATAGTTCTCCGGAATTGACACCACGTATACCACAGTTTCACTCTTCTCCCCCACTGGTCGATAAAGGTAAAACCCCTTACTTATCTTATGGATGAACTCGGGTACCAACTCTTTTTTTACTTCAATGTATATTGGTCCGTTCCTTAACCTCTCCTCTAGTTTTCTTATGATTTTGTCAAGGTATTCACGGCTTGCCACCGCAATTATCATTCCAAACACCGTTCCACACTATTATCAGGAACTTCCTCTGAAGTAACCCCTCTCTCCACAATAGTATGACACTATTAGGTGTTATCCTAACGGTTGATGTTCCGACCTGTAATCCGTTGATATCCACCTTTTTCTCTAGTGTTCCCCGTACTATAAGAATAGTCTTATTTTCATCGTTCATCTCGGATACGGTGTACTCCTTACTATTAGCTATTAACCTACCCATAACCTCCCTGACCTCTTCAGATAATATTTCCATAACCGGTGAATCCTCAAAGGATTCCTCTTTCAAATCCCACACCCAATGATAACACTATGTTCAATTACATATTTATGGTTTCATAGGAAAGATACGAAATACACATTAAATCAAACAAGTTAAAATACAATATAGGGATGACGAAATGAGAAGCACCGGTATTACTTATAGTATAGGACTAATGTTAGCACTTATAATGAGTCTAGTAATTGTAACCGCTGTTGGTTATCATTTGCTACTCAATCAGAAGCAAATTGGATACAACGTAATAGCTACTAAAAATGTCTACATGGTCAAAAGGTTGGACGGATATTATATAAAGTTAATAATAACTAACGAGGGTACAGAACCCGTTAAGATAAATCAGGTAGTTGTGACAGACGGGAATAAAACAATTGCCTTCGGTGACGGAGGGAGAATAGACCATTTTAGAGGACTACTAGATACCTTAACTAATAAACTAATAACGATAAACCCGGGAGAAACATACGTAATACAAGAATACCAGGAAACTCCTAGCGGGTTCAAACTAAACCCCGGAATAACAGTAACAATATACTACACCATAAAAGGGAGAACCCTAAAACTAACCACAGGCGGGAAAGCCTCAGTATCCGTAGAACTGGGACAAAACCACGAAACTCCTCCACCCCCTCCGCCCCCATTCCGGCCAGGAGAATTCAAAGTATTATTCACGTCAAAGAAGCGTAACTTCA